>NZ_JAACGD010000150.1 GCF_022810445.1 Candidatus Cardinium sp. cBcalN2
CCACTGACTTGAACAGATACCAGTAGCGCACCCAATAGAAAAGACGTATTCACCATGACGCATGGACACAAAAAATTAAGTAAAAAAAATAAATTATTTCGCTTGTTAAGCAAACAAATAACCTTTTAAGTTCACGATTTTGCGTAAAAAGCTGCGATATATTATTATTTTTTTATATATTTGCCTAATCCTTTTAATCGGGTTTATATGATCTTATTTATCTTTTTTCTTGATCTTTTTTGATCAATCAATATATAGTCTATCTAAATCTATAACACTAACGCTAAATTCTTATAGACTAATAGCATAACCGTTGTATCTGTTCAGGTCACTGGTAAAAAATCAAGCCCTCTGTAAAAAGTTGCGGAAGGTAATACTTACAGCTATAAAAACAGCAATCGCCTGTTATGCAGGTTTTATACAAAGCTGTTTTTTCTGTTTTAGCTGTAAGTGCCATTTTCTGCTCCCTACTATTTTACAAAGGCTATTTTTTCTTTTTGTGCGTAGTTTTACCATAATTGTGCATGGATACCACCGTTGAATTAATAGTAGTTCAAAACAACCAGTTTAATATATAAAATTATATGCAACATTCCTATAAAGCCGCTTTATTTTATTTATCTGCATTATTATTTATTAATGCTAATTGTGGGTTCAATAGTAATAGTAATAAAAAAATTAAGAAAGCAAAACTTGAGAAGAATCCTACCAACAACGGAACAGATCAGTCGGATGATCTAGATAAGGATAAGGCGCACAAAAAAAGTGAACAAGATGAACACAAAAACGGGCTGCCTGAAGAAGATACAAACAGTATAGCTTTGAAAGAACAACAAATAGAATTGAATAAGCAACAAGAAGCAAACGAACAAAAACAGAAAGCAAACGAACAAAAACAGAAAAAAATCCAAGAAAAAAAGAAAGAACTCGAAGAAAAAAAGAAAGAACTCGAAAACAGCATGGGTTCAAGTCATGAAAAAAACAAGGAATTAGAGGAAATACGCAAACAAATAGATGAATTAGCGCAAAAAAAAGAGGTATTAGTGCAAGAAAATGAGGCATTAGCGCAAGAAAATGAGGCATTGGCGCAAGAAAAGAAGGCATTAGTGAAACGAAACAATGAATTAGAGAAAAATTCAAAGAACCAACAGAAAGAATTAGACGAAATATATAAACCAAAAAAAGAAAGATTCACAAAGCTATGTAAAGCCAAGGTGCTACCATATAATGTTGTAGTAGTTGATATTT
>NZ_JAACGD010000151.1 GCF_022810445.1 Candidatus Cardinium sp. cBcalN2
CCAATACCATCAACTTGAGAAATTTTTAGGACATGATATGGTCATTATTCTTGCAAATTTAATAATTTTTTCTTAATCTAAAATAGGGAATATTCCTAGGATTGCTCTTACTGATCTGTTAGATGTTGATTACTTTGCATCTTAACTATTACTGTATTAATCGCTAAGCTTATTTTTTTATGGCACAAGTAAATCTATTGTAGAAAATGTATACTGCATTTTATGTATGCTTTTTTGTTTGAAGCCCACTTAGCGCGCGAGTTCTGTTGTTCCAGCTGCAACCGGCACTTTCCAAAACTTTTTACAGGGGCTTGATTTTTTCCACTTCTTTATCAAGAAAACAGTGGGATAAAAAAGGCTTTTAACAAATGAGCCCATAAAAATCTCAAAGTGAACAAATAATAATACGATCCATTCAATCCTATCAACTCAACAATCACAAAAAATAACCCCTGAAGCTATAGTAAAAATGATCAGATTCATCTACTAGAGATACGATTGATCTACCAGAGAGCGGAATAATGTTACCATTCTAAGCTTAACTTAACAGCTAAAATCATGTTATACCTAATGTTTAGGGTTAGCCATCTAGCATTATTAGTGGTCTTTCTATTACCATCTTGTTTCAAGCTAAAAAAGTGCTATCAATGGGGCGGCTTAGAAAGACGCTATAACAATAGCAATAAAGGTAGTCCTAACAAATCAAGCATACCCCATAAGATACCTCAAATTAATAGTCGAGTTAGTAGTCGAGAACCATCCAATAGATCCAATCAAACGTATCCCTATCCTAATAGCTGTGTTTTACGGGAACAAAGTAAAAAAAGGACTAGAGAACCTGATATAGAGAGCAACTCAAAAAGATTTAAACAAGCGCGTGACTATCAATTTTTTAATAATCGGTATGATAGCAAAATAGGAAACAATCATGCACAAAATGGTCCTTATAAAAGACCCATAGAGGATATTCGTGAAACGAATGCAAAAAGAACTAAATACGATCAAGAAGCTAACTATCAAGTGAATAATTATAGGTCTGATAGAAGCATAGCAACCAATAATGATAATAATACGCTCAGAAAAAGCTCTA
>NZ_JAACGD010000152.1 GCF_022810445.1 Candidatus Cardinium sp. cBcalN2
CTCCATGTTAGGCCAATACCCTCAACTTGAGAAAGTTGTAGGCCATTATATGGTCAATACTCTTGCAAATTTAATAATTTTTTCATAATCTAAAATGAGGAATATTCCTAGGATTTCCCTTACTGATGTGTTAAATATTGATTACTTTGCATCTTAACTATTACTGTATTAATCGCTAAGCTTATTTTTTTATGGAACAAGTAAATCTATTGTAGAAAATATATACTGCATTTTATGTATGCTTTTTTATTTGAAGCTCGCTTAGCGCGCCAGTTCTGTTGTTCCAGCTGCAACCGGCACTTTCCGCAACTTTTTACAGAGGGTTTAATTATTTATCCACTTCTTTATCAAGAAAACAGTGGGATAAAAAAGGCTTTTAACAAATGAGTACATAAAAATCTCAAAGTGAACAAATAATAATACCATCCATTCAATCCTATCAACTCAACAATCACAAAAAATAACCCCTGAAGCTATAGTAAAAATGATCAGATTCATCTACTAGAGATACGATTGATCTACCAGAGAGCGGAATAATGTTTACCATTCTAAGCTTAACTTAACAGCCAACATCATGTTATACCTAATGTTTAGGGTTAGCCATCTAGCATTGTTAGTGATCCTTCTATTACCATCTTGTTTCAAGCTAAAAAAGTGTTATAGATGGAGTGACAGAGAAAGATATGATGGTAATAAATATAGTGGTACCAACCCAAGCATACCCGATAAGATACCTCAAATGAATAGTCCAGAACCATCCAAGAGATCCAATCAAACTTATACCTATGCTCAGATTTGCGTTTTACGAGAACAAAGTAAAAAAAGGCCTAGAGAACCTGATATAGAGAGCAACTCAAAAAGATTTAAACAAGCGCCTCACTATCAATGCCCTAATAATCGCTATGATAGAAAGACAGGAAACAATCATGTACAAAATGGTCCTTATAAAAGACCCATAGAGGATATGCGTGAAACGAATGCAAAAAGAACTAAATATGATCAAGAACCTAACTATCAAGTCAATAATTATAGTTCTTATAGAAGCATAGCAACCAATAATTATAATACTACGCTCAGAAAAAGCTCTA
>NZ_JAACGD010000153.1 GCF_022810445.1 Candidatus Cardinium sp. cBcalN2
AACTGACAGGTATATACATTAATTTTTTAATGCCTGTCAGATTAAATTTCAACTACTACATATAAATCTTTCGTAGGCTATAATCAAGTTGCTAAAGGTTCTGCTTTAACAAACTTTACTTAGGTAAACGGCTATCTTTATGTCTAAAGTTTCGATCGTTTGGCTACGGCGTAATTTGCGTCTAGCGGATAACAAGTCTTTTGCTGCTGCATTGCGTAATGCAGATAAAGTGTTACCAATTTTTATTTTTGACACTACTATTCTAAAGAGATTTCAAAATCCTTATGATCGACGGCTCTCTTTTTTAGCCAATACGCTTTGTTTAGTTAATGAGCAACTACAAAAACTAGCAGGGAAACTTTGTGTGTTTCATGGCACGCCTTTGGAGATCATCCCTAAACTGGTTAAACTTTTAAAAATTCAAGCTATTTATGCCGATCAAGACTATGAACCAGCCAATATAGAACGAGATAGAAAGATTCAAAACCTACTAGCGGATCAATGTATCCTACATCTATATTGTGACCATTTGCTAATAAAACCTGATATAATTTTAACAAAATATAACGAGCCATATAAGGTATATACCCCTTATATGCAGGCCTTTAGAACCCATATAGTCAATCAAGGGACACTAGCACAGAATAGGCTACTAACAGCATATACCTATCAATTGGAAGGTAGATTATTTATTCCTCCACCATTAGATGCTCAATCTATTGACTTAAGCTTAGGAGAAGCAGCAATGTTACAACAGGTTGGCTATCTATATACAAAAGATGCTTTATGGGATCCTAAAAATGCGCATCATGTTTTAAACAGTTTTTTTAAAACTAAAATAGACCATTACAAAGCAAATCGAGACTTTTTACACTTTAATGGTACCAGTATTTGCTCTCCTTATTTAAGATTTGGGCTTATATCTATCAGATCATGTTATCGAAAAGCATTGGCTCTAGCATCAAATTTAGGTGCTACTACTTGGGTGAATGAATTAATTTGGCGTGAGTTTTATACTTATATTTTATATCATTTTCCCAATACAGTGAATCAAGCATTTCAAGAAAAATATCGTGGCACTATACCTTGGAATAGCAAACAAGAAGATTATGATAAGTTTATTCATGCGCAAACAGGTTATCCTATAGTAGATGCAGCCATTAAACAGTTATTGTTAGAGGGGTGGATGCATAATAGAGCAAGAATGATCGTAGCGAGCTTTTTTACTAAAAATCTGCTGTTAGACTGGCGTAAAGGTGAAAATTTTTTTGCTCAGTACCTTATGGATTATGAACTAGCTTCCAATGTCGGTGGTTGGCAATGGTCAAGTTCTTGTGGTACAGATGCACAGCCTTATTTTCGGATTTTTAATCCTTACCTCCAAGGAAAGAAATTTGATCCTGATGCGCAGTATGTGAAAAAATACTTACCTAGTCTACAAACAATACCTGCAGATGTTATCCATAATGTAGATTTTCATAAATTTTATCCCCATTATCCTAACCCTATGGTTGACTATGGGTTATCTAGAGTAAGGGCTATAGAAACTTTTAAAAAAGCAGGACAGTAACTTATAATCAATCATCGCTTTTAACTTTACTGTTTCCTAAATTTTCTTACAATCAACCAGTTTCTAAATTACTAACCTCAAAAATAATACGACAGGCGATAGAAAAATTATACTCATTAATCTATAACAACTGCTTCATAACATCATTTTTAGATTTGCGTTTTTGTTTATTATTTAGCATTTTCCAGTTAAAAACTTTTTTATGTTTTTATAAAAGTTTGTTAAACAAACAATTTATTCACCTGAGTTCTGGATTATAATTATTGTAAATCAGTCATATATATATTATTTATAGAAGGTTTTTTTTCTTTTAGTCCATAAG
>NZ_JAACGD010000154.1 GCF_022810445.1 Candidatus Cardinium sp. cBcalN2
GCTTGATGATTTTTTGATGTAAGTTCATAATAGTTGTTGTTATTTATATCAACACAAATTAACAAATGTCAGATTAAATATCAATTACTACAGATTATTCCATAGCAGGACGTCTATTTGGCCAAGCACTAAAGGAACATAACATACCTTTGGTAAAAGTAGCTTTATCCTCTCCTTATTTAAATAAATTCTATTTAAATAGTTTCATTTATCCTATAGAAGATAAAACAATTCCCTATCGGTTTGATCTATTTGGGGGCAATCGTATGAAATGTCCTACGGAAACTGTGCAAGATTTAATCAACCATAAAACCAGATCTTTTTTTGGCTATTTATTAGCTGTACCCTTTAGTGAGCTGAATACCCATAGTGCGTTTGGCCACTTCCTCTCCAGACTTTTTCCCAATAAAGAAAGTTTCTTTTACTTTCAAAGGGCCTTATTGGCTAGGCCCATGAAAATACCAGGCAGAACGGATCAAAAAGATGCGGTCTTAGAGGGTAAATTTAGGATAAAAATATATAGAGATTATGATGCAAAGGTGTGCCATCCATTTAGGCTGAATAATAACCTGCAATTACGCCCCCATGATGGCTGTGGCTTTATTAAATCAGACTTAGCAGCTAAGCTAGGGCTAGCTATAGGGCAAAAGGTAAGCTATAAAAAATCCTTTTCTTATCTTCCCGCGCAAGCACTGCAGCATTATAGTCTAGAGGCTGGTGCTTCTACGCAAGCTTTACAGCAAGAGTTAGCACAAAACCTAGCTGAAGAAATAAAGGATTTAGATCAATTAGCTAAAGAGGCAGTGGGGAATAGGTTATTTCATTTACTGACCAGCGGTTGTGTTAAAGGCAAAAGTTTCATCGCCTTACCCTCCGCAGATGGTCAAGTGCACGGCACTGACCTAGGTGGTCCACTGTTGATAGGTAGAGCACCTTACGACCAACCCAACTTGTGCCTGATGGACCAGGTCGGAAAGCCAACAGATGCCACTACTGTATTTTTAGAACAGCAAGCCCATGTGATACAATATAGTTTGGTAGCCCAAGATAACCAAGATACCCTAAATAGCAAACAACTACCGGATGCGGATCGCGCTCTTTGGTTTGCCAAAGGCTTATTAGTAGTCATACCTGATCAGGCATGGCCAGCAGGTTTGGATCAGGTAGATATAGTCCTTTCTGCAGCTGATATTAAAACCCATTCTAGGTGGAAAAATGCGCAAGAAAAGCAAATATTTAAAGATAATATCAAAGATGATATCGTGGAGGTAGGGGGTATACTCCTAGCCATCAAGGCTTATCAACCAAGTGAGTGTATCGCCTTACCTATTGAAAAGCAAACTTATCTTAGTGGTGATTTTGATGGAGATAACCTATTAGTGATAGATGCCAAGAAGCGTTATCCAGCATTATATAACTTCCTTAAACAAAAGGATGATGCGAAAGCGCATCCCCTGTCTAACAAGTTTGCGAAAACCTTCACACCTGCTTTTAAAGCAGATACAACCTACTCTTTTGGCAGGGCTAAACAAATTTTAGATAGTAAAAGCAATGTGTTAGAGCTTTTTTCGAGCTTGCAAACAAGATTTTTAGCATTAGACTTAACTAAGCGGAAGGATATGGAGCATAGGGTTATGGCAGAGATGCAAAAAGAGACTGAGGAGATATCAAAAGTATCCACCCTTGCAGGAGAGCGGCTTGATCTACTATTAAGTTTGGGTATTAAGGTAGGTACAGATGCATACAAATCAGCTACAGATGTAGAAAATTATTTTGCATTAGCTAAAATATTGAATCGTACTTTTGAGCAAGAAGGGGTTCCGCCAGCTGTGCCTTATGGTAAGTCTTTGGCGCGAAGAATGGGTAAGCGGCAGGTAAGTATAGATGCATTGCAAAATGAACTGGCTAAGAACCCAACATTGGCAGCGTTATATATGGCAAGTGTGCTCAATGAAATGAAATCAAAAAACATCCTTAATCCTTTTTTAAACGCACATTCCTAAACAAATTTAAATTTATTTAGGCGCACAACATAAAAATTAGTTACTTTATAAAGTGTCATTTTGTAGTCATTCAGCGCAGTGACAAAGCTACGTAGAAAAAGCAAAAACGCTACTTGTAAAATAGTTCCGATCAGCAAGCAGCCCTTACAGCTGAAACTTTTTACTGAGGGCTT
>NZ_JAACGD010000155.1 GCF_022810445.1 Candidatus Cardinium sp. cBcalN2
ACACCATAGAAGGGTACTACAAGCTGGATGCATGGCAATGGATCCTTATACAGGCCATATTAAAGCATGGGTAGGTGGTATTGATTACAAATATTTTCAATACGATCATGTAAAACAAAGCAAACGACAAACAGGTTCAACTTTTAAGCCGATCGTCTATACGGTAGCACTAGACAATGGCTATTTGCCCACAGATTTACTAACGGATGAACCTGTTACCTTTGTACAACCGAATGGAGAAACTTGGACACCCCAAAATGCCTGG
>NZ_JAACGD010000156.1 GCF_022810445.1 Candidatus Cardinium sp. cBcalN2
TTTATCAAGAAAAAAGTAAATTAAAAAATCTTTACTTTTTTTCTTTTTTTCTAAGCACTCGCTTCCAATTATCACATAAAACCGCTGTAGCTATTCCTGCATTTAAAGAATTAGCATTACCATATCTAGGAATAGCAATAGCCACCGTAAGCATTTCTTCTATAGCAGATTGAATCCCATGCGATTCATTGCCAATAACCAATACCCCATGGTCTGGAAATAAAAAATCATCTATAGACGTACCCTGTAAAGTAGCCCCTAGAATTGGTAGATCTAAACCCTGTAAATAAGCTGGTAAATCTACATAATGTAGGTTGACTTTTACAAAAGACCCCATGCTTGCTTGTAGTACTTTGGGGTTATATAACTCTACCGTTGTTTGCGAACAAAGTATGCGATCTATGCCATACCAATCTGCTATACGGATAATGGTGCCTAGATTGCCAGGGTCTTGTATGCCATCTAATGCAAGGGTAATATCCATGGTTGACAAGGATGGTTCTGTAGGTCTAGGTATAGCCGCTACTGCTAGTACTTCATGATTGTCGACAAAAGAACCTAATGCAGAAAGTAGCTCTTTGTTAACTTCGAAAATCTCTGTTTCTCTACTAATAGAGGAAATGATAGCTTGATTTTTGATAAAAAAAGAGCGTGTGCCTACGATATATTTTATGACATAATCAGAAGCAAGCAATGCTTGTATGCCTTTTTTCCCTTCTAAGATAAAAGCAGCGTGTGCTAGGCGATATTTTTTCAATGCCAACTGACGAATGTAAGTGGCTTTGTTTTTACTTAAGGTAGGATACATATGATGGGTTAAAAAAGGTAGCTGTTCAAGGGAGAG
>NZ_JAACGD010000157.1 GCF_022810445.1 Candidatus Cardinium sp. cBcalN2
CAGATAAGTAATACTTTACTCTAAACATATCCTCTATCTTGCTAACGAAATCATGCCCACCAGAAGTCTCGTACTCCTTATCACTAAATTCCTTTTCTTTACATGTAAATTTTTTATTTTCATGCTCTATAAGCTTAGAAATATAAAAGCCAAGAGATGAAGGCTTGATACCAGGGTGGCAAGATGAAGATAAATGGCCCAAAGATAAAGGATCTAGACTAAAGGGTACACGCATAGTAAGATAATTATTAGTAACGTGACAATAGTATACTAAAAAGTCCACAAATACTTCTAACACATTTATTGAGTACCCGTCTTGGCTAAGATCAAGATCTAGTAGCTGAGGCTTATGACCCTTCTGAGCCCTATACCAAAACAACTTTTCACGATTGCGGTCAAACAGGCGCTGCATTAAAACTTTGGAACAACCTATATTAGCCATTCTAACTGTATAGGCTACAGGTCTACTTTTCATACTACCAAGTATCATATTAACTTCGGTATTCTTGTTATTTTTTATAGAATACATTACAAACTCTTCTAGACTATCAATTTTTTTAGGAGGACTAACTGTTTTGGGAGTACTAACTTTTTTGGGAGCACTAACTATATTTTCCTTCTTATCGATAATCTTCTGGCACTCGGCAAGAAATTTATCCATAACTTCCTTATCTATATCTTCCTTACTACCTATCTGCTTGCCGTTCATATGCTGGCGTGATCTATCCATCTCTAACCCACTACAAGAGGCAATAAAAGGCAAAACAACTAAATATTTTTTCATGATTATTATTGATATAAATGTTAACGGATTTCTAATTCAGAAAAATTAGATTCCCAAATTTCTAAAATTTTTTATAAAAAAGCAACTAAATGGCATAAAGTTTCTTACCCCCCTATAACACGAAAAAAAAGGGGAAACATCCCCTGTAAAATAGTTGCAACTAGCAAGCACGTATTAGAGCTGATCAGAAAAACAGTTTTGTGTGA
>NZ_JAACGD010000158.1 GCF_022810445.1 Candidatus Cardinium sp. cBcalN2
AACTTTTTACTGAGGGCTTTTTTTTCTTTTTAGTCTGATGGAGCTGAATCGATAGTGTAGCCGCAAAAGCAAGCAGCGCTATCTAACAGTTGCTTATAACGATTTTAGGTATTCTGCTAACTTATCTATTTTTTTCGTAGCATCTGCACAATTGTCCGAGTTGTTTGAGCCTATCTTAGTCACAGTATCAGGATTATAGCATTGGTTTTTAGGCTTAAGCTTTACATGGTGATCTGTAGTTCGGTTGGTACTTTTCTTAGCCATTACCCCAGTACCACTATTAAGATCAGATTCTTTTAAGGTGTATACAATCTTATCCTTATTTAATTTACTAGGACAACCACCACGAAGCGTGTTAGCTAGTTGGCTACATGCAGTTTGCGTGGTTAGTAAAACAGCACCCAGTGCTGGTAATATTGCTTGTGAAAATATAAAATGTTTATGTATTGCTTTAGTTCTATGCATATAGATTTAATGTTTA
>NZ_JAACGD010000159.1 GCF_022810445.1 Candidatus Cardinium sp. cBcalN2
CGTCCTGCTATGCAATAATCAGTCGTATCGTTCTCCAATGTATCCTTATCTTGAACGATTACCTTTCCATTACTATCTTTTTTTATAAAGGGTAAGGTACCAGATGCTGCGGCCAGTTGCGGTTCATGAGATGCGAGGCTATTCAAGATAGCTTGGGCAGTATGGTCTATTAATTTAGGTGGAAACTGTGCCTGTAAAGTCTGGCGGTATTTTTCTATAAAATTTTCTAGTAATTGGTTCAGCGTTTCATCATAACCTGCTAGACTGGCATCAACCTTAGACATTAAATTCAAACTCTTAGAAGAAAATGCTATCCATCCATCAGCATAGTCTTGAAAGATTTGGTCAATCCATGCATGTATTGCCTTTATTGTATCCTCTTTTATGGCTATTTTTTTACTGATTCCTTTGCTTATTGTTTTTTTTCCTTTTGCGTTTTTATCACCAACTGGCCGTAAAAATAGACTATACACTTTAATCAACTGATAATAGGTAAATGCTTCATAACTAGTATGGTAAGCTTCTGCATCTGAACCTGCATCTGAACCCTTTTTTTGTTTATAGCTTATGTATAAATCAGCCTTTTGCTTAACAGAATTGAATAAATTGATTAATAGCTGATACATAGCACCGCTATCTTTTTCAAAATCTTTTGAATCAGTAAGCTGATATAGACCCATGCATAGGTTACCCAATGTTTCTAGATTGGTTGTTTGCAAAATTGTTGCATCTCCTACCAGTGCTTGAATCCGTTTAACTAAACAAGGAACAACCTCCGTGTATATCCTTAATCTAGAGTCAGCTATAAGTTTGCAACATGCTTTCAATAAACGAGTAACAGATACCATAGTTGCCTGGGGCAGGATGTTATCCCAATCAGCTTGCCGGCCAAGAAAATCCAATACTGCTAAAAATATATCGTTTTGGGTATGATCCGATGCAGATAATAAATTACTATGATCTATACACAAAAACCTAGAAAAGGAAGCAATTAGTTCAATAAGGTCTTGAACGGTAGCAGCATCAAAAACTAATTGTTCCTTGATTATATGAGCAGCAATATGTAAACAGCCATCTTTACTATCTGCTTGGTCCTTAAATTTAGAAAGCCCATTGACTAGAGTGGATAAGCCTTGTGAAGTAAACGCTTCTAGATATCTATTATTTTCCTTGATTTTTTTGTTGACGTATTGGGCAATTTCTTGACAGACATGCTTGCTGTTTTCTTGTTCGTTCCATTTAGAGAACCCATTTACTAGAGTGGATAAATCTTGTGAATTAAATGAATTAAAATATGTATTCTCTTCCTTGATTTTTTTGTTGATGTATTTGGCAATTTCTTGACAGGCATTTTGGGTATCTACTTGTTCGTTCCATTTAGAGAACCCATTTACTAGAGTGGATAACTCTTGTGCATTAAACCTGTTAAGATATGTATTCTCTTTCTTGATTTTTTGATTGATGTATTGCGCAATTTCTTGACAAGCATTTTGGGTATTTTCTTGTTCGTTCCATTTAGAGAACCCATTTACTAGAGTGGATAACTCTTGTGCATTAAATTCGTTAAGATATCTATTATTTTCCTTGATTTTTTTGTTGATATATTTAGCAATTTCTTGACAAGCATTTTGGGTATTTTCTTGTTCGCTCCATTTAGAGAACCCATTGACTAGAGTGGCTAAACCTTGTGCATTAAATGCGTTAAGATATGTATCCTCTTCCTTGATTTTTTTGTTGATGTATTTGGCAATTTGTTTACAAGCATTTTGGGTATCTGCTTGTTCTTGCCATTTAGCGAACCCATTGACTAGATTGGCTAAATGTTGTGGACTAAACGCTTCTAGATATGTATTCTCTTCCTTGATTTTTTTGTTGATGTATTTGGCAAGCTTTTCACAAGCTTGTTGCATTATTTCATTCCTAGGCCATTTGCTAAATCCATTGACTAATAAACATAATGATTGAGGGTCATAGGTTGCTAAATCTGCATAAGATTTATTAATATGCTTTGCAATTTTTTGACAGGCTTGTTG
>NZ_JAACGD010000016.1 GCF_022810445.1 Candidatus Cardinium sp. cBcalN2
TCAACTACTACAATTTATAGTTATAATCAATAAAAATTTTGATATATCCTTCACCCTCATAAACAGCTAGGTCACTGCTAGGCATGTGGCTGCAATGCTTTTTTAATAAGCTCCTCCAAAGTAAGCGGGGTTATGGCCTCTTCTCGTACGGTTGCAATTGCCTTTTCTGCAACTCTTTGAGTAAGCCCTAATTTCATTAAAGCCATGATAGCATCTTGATCTAGCTTGCTGTTACTAGCTTGTGGTAAAGTAGTCTCTTCCATCACATGTAACTTTTGTGCTTTATCTGCTAATTCCAGTATCAAGCGTTGCGCAGCTTTTGCACCAATACCTTTAATAGAGGTAAGCAAGCGCACATCTTTACTTAGAATAGCCTTATGTAAAGCTACTGGTGTGAGACCAGACAAAATGGTTAAAGCAATCTTTGGCCCAATACTACCAACAGAAATAAGGTGCAAAAACCATGATTTTTCTTCTAGTGTATAAAAACCATAAAGAGTAGAAGCATCACTTTTTACCTGCATAACGGTAAATAAAGTACAACTATCTAATAGTTTAATTTGATCAAAAGTATATAAAGAAATCGGTAATCCATATCCTATCCCTCCCACATCTAAAACAACATAAGTCGGTTCTTTGTGCAATAATTTTCCTATAAGTTGCGCAATCATTAGATATAATAATATAAGATCACCCTTGCTTGGTATGCTTGACAGTTATTTCTTTTTCTTATTATTGGCCTCAATGGCAGCAGTAATCCTAGATTGAAAAGAAAGCTTAGTACTTTGGCTTGAACTTTTTTGCCTAGCAATGAGTTTTTCTTTAATACTATCTGTATTAACCCAATAGCTAATAAGTTTTTGTTGCAGGAAAGTCATAACATTGGAAATGCAATAGTAAAAACTTAATCCAGCAGGAAACGTATTGAGAACAAACATAAAGGCAAAAGGCATAATATAGGAGAGTAGCTTCATAGGGCCTTCCTTTGGACTACTTTGATTACTAGATTGGGTGTATAAAATGGTTGATAGCACCATCAACAAGGTAAACAAACTTACATGATTACCATAGACTGGTATAGTAAAAGGAAGTTGCATAATGCTATCATAGGTTGACAAGTCATGTGCCCATAAAAAAGAGGCTTGTCGTAGTGCAATAGCATGAGGAAAAAAGTTAAACATAGCCAATAGAATGGGCATTTGGAGTAGGATAGGCATACAGCCACTCAATGGGTTAATGCCTAACTCTCTATAAAAGGCTACTTGTTCAAGCTGTGCTTTTTGTAAATCATTTTTATATTTCTCTTTTATCTTATCCAATTCAGGCTTTAGGATCTGCATTTTAGCCATGGAAATAAAAGATTTATAAGAGAGTGGTGCCAAGAGCAACTTAATGATGAGAACCAATAAGAAGATAATTAGCCCATAATTAGAAAAATGTTTTTCCAAAAAAGAAAAAAGTGGAATAATTAGTCCTTTATTTACCCATTTGACAATCGTCCACCCCAAAGGTAGGTTTTGCTCAAACCCTTTTGTAACTTTTTTAAGAACTTTATAATCATTGGGACCAAAGAAAAAGGTGAACGTACCATTGCACTTTGCTTGATCATCTTGTTCTGTTGATAATGCTAAAGATAGATGAGCAGATTTGGTAACACCAGGCGATTGGGCTGGCTGCATATGTAGTTTTCCCCTAGCAAACGCATCGCCAGCAATAATGGCAGAAGAAAAAAAGCGCTGCTTGATACTAACCCATTTGACAGGCACTTCTATTTTCTTTGTTTCAAGTTCTGTTGAAGATTCTTTTAACTTATCAAAAGTGTTATCCAATAAAGCATAATGAACCGTACTTCTGGAAGCATCTGCTTTATGATCCGCCTCTAAATTTTTCATATCCATATTCCACGAAAAAAAAGGATGTTGCCCTGTGTCAAGGATACCAACAGCTTGCCAGGCATAATTGATTTGATAGCTATCACCCGTAAATGCAAATGATTGCTCTACATATTGAGATGGAGTTAAGGCTAGTCGAAAAACTATTTTAACTGCTTGAGATTCCTTGAGTTTGTAGGTAGAGCTAGCTTGAGTTTGGAAATATAAAGCTTTAGTATCTATACGTAGGTTTTGATAAGGAAAACAGAACCCCATATTACTGCTCTTTTCATCCAATAAGACTAGCTCTGCCCCATGCTGATCTTTGTATTGCTTAAGTATAACTTTTTTAATGATACCCCCTTTTGTGCTAAGTATAACTTTAAGTAACGCATTTTCAACGGTTATGTATTTTTCTTTCCCTTGAAGGGCAACCGAAAATGGAGTGTCCATCATTTGCTTGGTTGTATCAACTAAAGCCAATGGCCCAGTTGTCTGGTTAGTAGCGACAACTGGTGCTACAACAGGTTTCGTTTCTAACTTAGGTTTAAAAAAATAGAAGTAAACCAAAAAACCTACTGATATCAAGCATAAGCGAACAAATTTATTTTTGTCTGGAACCATATAAAACAAATAAAGCAGGTAAAAATTTAAACCAATAGATATAGAGTTATTGGCTGACACTATAATAGTACTTACCATATAGGTAAACGTAAGTAAGCAAATATAGTTATTCTTAAGAAGAATATTATTGGAATGGTTCCAAATATTTTTTTCAAAAAAAATCAATACCACTGCTTGGTAGTATAAAAATTTTTATTTTGCAATAGATCTATTGGATAAGGGAATAGGTCTATTTAGAAATAGGTGTAATAATCAATATGAATATAGCCTTCATTTAAGTAAATTAATTAAAATAGTTTATATATGGTCCGACTACATAGATCACTAAAATCTGAATACAACGATTATCATTTATCTCATATAGCTGGTTGCGATCATGCAGGCAGCAAGGCCATATCTGGCCCTATTGTTGGGGCAGCTGTCATACTCCCGCATACGTTTTATAACGAAATATTATACAATAGTAAATCAATGACAAGCTCACCTATTCACTTATATCTCAAGATTAAACACCATGCCGTTGCATGGTCTATCGCTATAGTAGACCATGAAAAAATTAATAGCATAGGCGTTGCCCATGCATCTCAGCTTGCTATACATAACGCAATTGAATCATTAACAAAATTACCTAATCTATTATTAATTTCCGGACAGTCGTTTGATGGCTATCAAACCATTCCACACCAATGTATTCCACAAGGCGACAAAATCTATGCAGCAATTGCGGCAGCTAATTTACTGTCTAAAATCTATAGAGATCGTTACATGGAAAGATTAGACAAAGATTTTCCTGCTTATGGTTGGAAAAAAAATAAAGGCTATGCAACGGCCACACATAAGCAAATGCTTAAACAATTTGGGCCTACTTTATACCACAGAAAAAGCCTTGATTAGCTTTATCAGGTTTTAAACCTATTATGTAGTATAGTTAGTATTATGTCAAGTGTTACTACCTTACCCTTTTTCCGCCTAATACTAATTTATATAAGTGGTCTTTTATTAGTCAGCTATTACCTGGCAAACCGAGTCATTACACTTATGCTACTGGTTGGACTGATTATCGTTTATTTGGCTGTTTATATAAGGTCTGGAACCACTACCTCTGCATGGCTTAACCTAATAGGCTTGTTGGTGGTCTTTTTCATAGGCTACAGCAACCTATTATTGTCAATTGCAGAAAAAACGAGATTACCCAAATGGATTGAAGATAATCAGCATTTAGAGGGTTATAGCGTTTGCATTGAAAAAGTCTATCATCCACTTAGCTGCAAAGCTTTAATCACTCACATAAGAGATCAAACAGGTTGGCACAATAATCATACTTATATACAACTTTATTTCTCTAAACAATCTAGTTATAAGCCGAAAAAAGGAGATAGGCTATTGATTGCTGGTACACCTGTTCGAAGGTTATCATTTGACCGTGTGCAACACGCCAATTATCTTATACCACTTCCCTGCATACATCGTCATTTTTTAAAGCAAATTGATCAAGATTTTAGGTTAGTGAACGCCCAACTATTTTATCGAAGTGGAAAATGGGCAGCAAGCATAAAAAAATGGTGTAGTCAAACCTTCCAAAAACAGCTCAAAGAGCAGCAATCTATCGCACTAGTCTCCACACTACTATGGGGTGACAAAGAGGGGTTAAGCCTAGATTTACAAAAAGCCTACGCTGATACAGGTACGATTCATGTTTTAGCCATTTCTGGTTTGCATGTAGGCATGTTTTATGTTCTAATACATACTGTTTGTAGATTTATTTTTAGCAGCATATCACGTTTCATATTACCAGAGTTGTCTACATGCCTCTGGCTTTGGCTATATGCTTGGCTTTGCCATTTTAGACCACCTATACTGCGTGCAACGATTATGCTTACTATGGCTAGGTTAGGTTTTCTAATAGGGAGGGGATCAAATAGTTACAATGGATTGCTCGCCTCTGCTTTTACACTATTATTATGGAATCCATGTTTATTATTTAACTGTGGTTTTCAACTCTCCTATCTGGCTACTCTAGGTATACTTTATCTACAACCCTACATCTATCGCTTCATACCTCTTCAGAATTATTGGCTACAAAAAATATGGACGGCTACTACACTATCTATTGCTGCACAATTAAGTACATTGCCGCTTATTCTATATTATTTTAAACAGTTTCCGCTCTATTTTATCGTTGCCAATTGGTTGGTGGTGCCTGCTATTTTTTTGATTCTGACGCTTAGTCTCGGATTATTAGTCGTTAGCCATTTGCCTATAGTCAACAAGTTACTGGGTTGTACCTTAGAAAAATTGATTTTTGCGACTAACGAATGGGTGTGCTGTGTAGCAAAATGGCCTATGAGTAGGCTTTCACCTTGCTTGGTAAATGGGCATACTGTTGCTCTACTATATATTGCCCTCCTTTTGGTTTGTCTTTTTTTGAATATAAAAATCTTGTTTACCCTATTATAATCACTTTATGTACAGCCTTTTATACAGTAGACCAAATACAACGGATGATAACCGAACAAAAACAATGCCAGCTGATTTGTTATAACAACCAGTCGCTATCTTTTACGCTAAAAAATGGTATAGAGACCTTAAGCTCCGATGCCTATCCATTCACCACCAGTCTACTACACCATTATGCTGGAGGTACCATAGCCACTTGGTATAAAAAAGTTATGCTTACCATGCATACGATTCCTGTTGACTGGTATGCATGGCGTGGCACTAAACTACCTATCGACTACCTACTCATAGAAGAAAGATTGCTAGATGATCTAGCGATTATTTTTAAAGTGTTGGATATCAAAACATTGGTAATTTATACTACGCAAGTTCATTCATTGGTTTACTACCCAGCCATTCAAAAGTTAGGTATAGAAATCATTTGGCTAAAACCAGATGAACAAAAAAGCTTAACTTGGCCTAAAAGTTGACCCCATTACAAAAGTTCTAATTAACTTATCTGAACGACACCTATTTACCAATTTTGCAAGTAAATAGATAAAACTTATTCACAAATCAACTGATTTTCAAACTCTAAATTAACACGATGGTAAGCATTCCATCCTTTATAAGGTATAACCTCCTTGTAGAAAAGCTCGAGTTTTTCAAACTTATTAGCTATATCCCGAGGATAGCCAAATTGTATTTGATGACCACCTATTTGGGTTCCAAGTATGATTTTCCCATTATCTGCTACCTCTAAACTTGTAATCTGCCGTTGCCAAAAAGGATGGCTAGCAATGTATTGTAATAGTGGTAACAATCCCTTATGGTGCAGTTTACTTTTTTCAGTAATGATATTTTTACCCATTACCACCAACATGCCAAGTATTGGCAGACCCTTTAGCTCTATAATCCCGCCCTCTTCATCTATATAAATCTGTGAACCATTTGGCGCAGTTAGTCTAATCATACGGGCAATAAAAAATTTCGTTACTAAGTCTACTTTTAAGGCACCGTTCCAAGTTTTATAGACCAATACTGTCTTTATAAGAGGATGGCTTTTAAGTTCCTGTTGTATGGCATAGGTGTTAATCTTTTTTAATGGCGTCTTTTGTAATGCAATGTTATGTGTTGCTTGTAATAGATCAACAATCTCTTGAGCGGTTACAAAAGATTGTTCTTTATAATCTTGGATGGTTATTTCTATACTTTTGCATACTAAAGCCGGATGCTTTTTCTTGACAAAAAGCATAGAGAAGCATAGACCAAGCGTTAAAAACAAAGCCGTTACTTGGCTGACTATTTGACCCATTTTGTATAACTATTACTTCTAGATTAGGCTGTTTGCCAAAGCTGCATTTTGCTACAAAAAGAAAAATACCCAAATCATAAAAAGTACAGGGAGCAAAATAGGCATAGAAAAGCGAAAAATATAATGGCCAAAAGAAGGCATCGTTATACCTGCCTGCTCAGCAATAGATTTAACCATAAAGTTAGGGCCATTCCCAATATAAGTCATCGCACCAAAAAACACAGAGGCCACGGAAATAGCATTTAACCCAGTAACTGAGCCAGGGTAGACTCCTCCTGCTGCATATGCTTGCATATCGGCTACAAGTTGAATGTTAGCCCCTTGTGCTGCCATGCTAGCTGCTACAAAGTTTAGATAGGTAGGTGCATTATCCAAAATGGAGGAAAATACCCCTGTTCCCCAGTATAAGGTAGTGGGTGTAATCAACTGTTTACCTTCTTGAGATGCAGCAAATTCACCAATTAATTCAAGTGCTGGGATCATAGTACCAAAGATACCTATAAAGATTAAGCAGACTTCGTTTAAGGGCTCAAAACTAAATCTATTGGATAACAATACTTTTTTGTTTGCTGTATAATAAGCCAGTGTAGCTACTGTTAGCATAATCAACTCACGTACAAAAGAAATAGGATGACCATGGTAGTCAATAGTAGGCAACCAAGAGAAAATAGTTGGATCTAAAAAAACCGAACCAATAACCATAACCAACCAAATTACATTTTTGCCACCTGAAATAGAGATGGTTCCTTGGTAGGGCCTATCTTCTACTATTACCTTTATTACCTTATGCCTCTTGTCAAAGCAATAAAAAATAGATAGTAGTATGACAAGAGCCATCAACCATGGTTGACTATTATGGATTAGCGTCCATGCAAACGGTACTCCTTTTAGAAACCCTAGAAACAAGGGAGGATCTCCAATAGGCGTTAATGCACCCCCTATGTTACTAACTATAAAAATAAAAAAGACAATATGGTAGACTTTAATCCGACCTTTATTTAAGTCTAAATAAGGGCGTATAAAAAGCATAGAAGCACCAGTTGTACCTATTAAGTTGGCCATTAAAGCCCCTATGCATAATAAAGTTATGTTGGCTAGTGGGGTAGCACGCTTGTTTACTTTAATAGAAATGGCTCCGGTTGTAATATATAAAGCAGTGATCAAAGCGATAAACTGTATGTATTCTGCTGCTGCTTCTAGAGGTTTAACTTTGTTTTCTAAAACAATAAAATAGTATCCAATAACAAAAGTAGCTAGCAATATGGCTATCTTTGGGTAGTGTTTATGCCAAAAATTGGCAAAAAAAAGTGGGCCTGTAGCAATCATCAATAATAAAGCCATAAAAGGTATGGCCAACCAAAATGGAGGAGCCATTAGATTATTATCTGTAGCCATGCTATACTGGATAGTATGGCATAAGGTAACCATAGAGAGCCTATGGCATAATAATGATGCGGTAGCAAACATAGATTATAGATTTATTAGATAACTTATGGCAACAACTAAACGTAAGCAATATACTTAAGTTATAGGTAAAATCACTATATTAGCCAGATGTTTTAGATAATAAAAATAGTTTAGCTAAATAGGGTTTCAACGCTTTATGTTTTAATTATTTCTTAAAAATTTATGATTGTCAAAACAAAAAAATATAAAATATCAAACAGTCTTTACATTAAGTTAGGCATACAAAATATTTTGCGCATCCAATGGTGGATTTTTCCTCTTTTGGTGCTTTTTATGAGTAGTACCTTTTTTATACAAACGATCTGGTTTGTCTTGGGTGGTATAATAGCTTTTACCTTTTATCTGATCTTTTGGGTGATTCAATTTTATGGACTTACTCGGCTAGATACCAATCGTCTGATGTTTGAGCGTGTAGGTTATGAAATCAACAACCAACATTTGATGATGCAGATAAATGCCAAACAAGCCATGCCCATACCATGGATAGATATTAAAAAGGCTTTTAAGAAAAAAGGATACTTTCTGTTGGTGCTCTCTAAGGTGCAGTTTTTTTATCTTCCATTTAAAATATTTCACGGAGATAACGAGATTAAATTTTTTACAATTGTATTACAACGTAAAGGTCTATTGAAGTAACAACTATCTATTATGATAGCTTATTTTGATTCTATCTTCTTAGGCGGTAAATTCGCAGTAGGCTACTTTCAAAACGCTACTTCTGTTGCTAACTGGTAGCTCATCGAGTTCAAAAGAAGTCTAGTAGTGTTGTGTAGCATTTCTCTGGCATCAGGTTTAATTATTTAAATTAGTTTGTATAGATGGCAATTCTTGGAAATTTTAGAAAAACAGGTAGTACTTTTGTTGTTGTGGTAATCTCTTTTTTTGTAGTGATGTTTTTGGGTAGTGAATTGCCGCGACTAGTTCCTTATTTCTTTGCCAGTAAAGATCAAATTGGCACACTATCTGGGCAGAAAATTAGCTGTATAGATTACTATAAGTTATGTGATGCTATTCGTGATCGTTACCCAAAAAAAGGGGAGCAACTGACCCAAGAAGATGCATCTCGTATAAAAGATGCTGCATGGCGTCATTTAATTGACCATATGCTATATAGTAAAGAAATAGAAGCGGCTGGTATGCTGGTAGGTCCTCGGGAACTAGTTGACCTGGTCCAGGGTGAACATATTGATGCAGAACTTTTAAAGGCTTTTAAAGATCCTAAAACAGACACATTTGATAAGCAAAAATTATTGAATTATCTTAAGAGCTTAGACAAAAGTCAGCAAGCATGGTGGTGTGAGATTGAAAAACAATTCGCTTTCAAAAGAGCCAAAGAGAAATTAAACCAATTAATGGTCAAAAGTTACTTGATGACTACATCAGAAATAGCCCAAGCTGCAAAACATGCTGGCTTCTTTTGTACAGTAGATTATCTTTACATTCCCTTTACTTCTATTAAAGATGATGTGGTTCCACCACTGACCAATCAGCAATTGCGGGATTACATGGTTGCCCACAAAAACCATTATAAAGCGCCATCAGACAGCAGAACCATTCAATACATTACCTTTCCTATTCAACCAGATGAAAAAGACCATTCTGATTTTCAGAAAGAGCTCAATTCACTTGTGGTTGAATTTTCCACTACAACCGATCCCTATACCTTTGCCAAGCAGCACACAGACGGTAATCCTGCAGATACTCAATTGGTTTGTACAGCCGATACGTTACCTAATGCTTTTAGGGCTATAAAACATACGCTCAAAGTGGGTATGATTGTAGGGCCCATTGTTGATGATCAGGTTTATACTTTGTATAAGCTCATTAAACAGGGACAAGGCAATTATGAGATTGCATCCATAGAAAAAAAGCAAAAAGTCAGTGAACATACACGTAATCAGCATTTTACCCATCTGCAGCATCTTACTGGTCAATTAAAAAATGTAGCTGATTTAGAGCAATTGGCTACTAAGCAGCAGTTAACCATTCAAAAAGAGACTTTAGCGCCATCTGATAGTTCTATAGGTGTGCATGCAGCTGCCCGCAAAGTAGTCCGTTGGTTGTACCATGAGGCTAGCTTGGGTAAAGTTTCTCCAATTTTTGATGTAGGCAATGCTTATCTATTGGCTATTATGGTTGAGCAGGTTAAGGCAGGCGATTTATTACCTTTGGATTCAGTCTTGCGAGAAGTATATTCAAAAGTGCTTCATCAAAAAAAAGCCAAAATAATTTTAGATAAACTAAAACAAGTTCAAGCTACTACACTACAAGGTATAGCAGAGCAGTATGGGGAGGATATAAGGGTAGAATCGGTAGCAGGCTTGCGCTTTTTGGACAATGATCATTCATATCTTAAGCAAGCCCAAGCTTTTGTAGGAAGTTGTTTTGGGTTAAAGCTAAATGTGATCAGTCATCCAATTATTGACGAACAAGGTATTTTTATAGCGTGTGTAAAAAATAGGGATAAGCAAGAAACAGAAGAAAAACATAGTGAACAGATGAGTCAGATAGAGCGATGGATGCAACCCTACTATATTACTAAGACTATGGAAGAATTGGAGCAAATCACTGATGAAAGATATAAATTTGAATAGATTGGCTGTATAACTATAGCGCTAGTCAAGCAAGAAGTGGTTAGCGTTGCACCTATGGTTCTTTTAATAATCATCTTTTTATAGATAAAATAATGCTTCTATATCATAAATTTTTATTAGATTTTTCCTTATATGTACGATATATCTATTCTGAAAGAGCAGTTAGCTCAACCTAAGCAAGTTGCAGTTGTTATGCATGCTAGGCCTGATGCTGATGCGCTTGGGACTTCTTTGGCTTTAGCTTTATTTCTAAAAGCACAGGGGCATTCTGTACATGTAATTTCTCCGACGGAATATCCTACTTTTCTATCTTGGCTTCCCGGAGTAGATTCTTTAGTAATAGCAGCCCACTATACACAGGAAGCTTTGTTGGAACAGATCAAAGGAATAGAGTTACTATTTTGTGTTGATTTCTCTGCCGCTAGTCGTTTGGATGAATGGGCCTATATATTGCAGCAACCTAATCTATTTAAAATTGTTATTGACCATCATATAGAACCAGAAGATTTTGCAGACCATTTGTTATGGGACCCTAAAGCAGCTGCTAGCGCAGAGGTATTGTTTCAAGTTTTTGAAGCATTAGGCCAGAAAGCTCGAATTACTCTTTCGATAGCCACCTGTTTGTATGCGGGTCTTCTAACCGATACGAATTCCTTTAAAAATCCAAATACTAGGTCTATAACCCATCGAATTGCAGCGGATTTGATAGAATTTGGTGTAGATACTTTTAAAGTGCAACGGCTTATTTATGATAATAAATCACTTGACCGGTTGCTTTTTTTTAGTTTTGCAGTCAGCCAGCGTTTAGTTGTGCTATCAGAGTTACAAGTAGCCTATTTTGTTATTCAAAAAGAAGATTATAAAAGATACGATTTAAAGAGTGGTGACACAGAAGGATTAGTAGACTATGCCCTATCTTTAAAAGGAATATCGTTAGCCGCTGTGCTAAAGGAAAAAGATGATATGGTATACCTTTCCCTTCGGTCTGTTGGCGATATACCAGCCAACTTAATCGCAAAAAATTATTTTCATGGCGGAGGCCATAAAAATGCTGCAGGAGGTATTTCCTATTTACGTTTAACTGAAACAGTCGATCGATTTGAAAAAATATTAAAAGACCTTCGCCCTCAATTTAATTTTAACTAAAACATATGAAACCTAAAATAGTATACTGTTGGATATTGTTGGCATTAGCCGTGGGGCTTGCTTGGTACAATCATCAATACCATTGTTATGGCTATCCTTTCTTAACCAATCCATCCGGTCTTGCGTATAAAGCGACCGGACAAGGTAATGGAAGAAAAGTAAAAGATAATGACTGGGTCAAGCTTTCTTTTGTAACGCAAGTAATCCCCAAAGAAATAGTAGAACAAGCTGAACAAAGTAGCAGTAAAGAGGTAGAACAAGCTAAACAAAGTAGCGGTAAAGAGGTAGAACAAGCTGAACAAAGTAGCAGTAAAGAGGTAGAACAAGCTAAACAAAGTAGCGGTAAAGAGATAAAAAAAGTGAAAAAAAATATCCCTAAAAAAAGGATACTAATAGATCAATCCAAACCTTTTTTCTTTCAATTTGATGAATCTTTCCAATCAAGCTATAAGTGTATAGCTGAAATGATTCATATGATGCAAGAGAAGCAACAAATGGTTTTTAAATGCACGCTTGGCTACTATTTCGAAGGAGAAAGCCCAGAAAATTTGCAGCGGATTTTAAAGACCACCAGTTTAAACAAAGAAGATGAACTCCTAACCTCTATGAAACTAGATAAAATTATGACCGATGCAGAATACAAGCAAATGTTAGAAACACGTCGTGCTACACAACTAGCTAAAGATAAAGAACTTATTACAAGCTATTTAGCTAAGCATCATATGGAAGCCTCTTCAACTGAATCTGGTCTTTTTTATATTATTGATCAACCTTCCGATGGTACGCCTGTGGTTAAAAATAAGACGGTTAAAGTCCATTATACGGGTAGATTATTAGATGGTTCTATTTTTGATACCAGTTTGGAGGAAGTAGCCAAGGCCAATAATCGCTATAATCCCCAAAGATCCTACAGTCCACTTGCATTTCCGGTAGGTGTTGGCTTAGTTATTCCAGGATGGGATGAAGGCTTGTTATTGCTTAAGAAAGGTGAAAAAGCACGTTTTTTTATACCCTCTGCTTTAGCTTATGGTGAGCGTGGTGCACCACCGCTTATTCCTAAAAATGCCATTCTATTATTTGAGGTTGAAGTTCTAGATGTTTGTGAGGCGACTGCATCGCAACCTAATGACTCCCAATCTAGTAAATCAAAATCTAAATAGATTGAAATCTAATTAAGTGCTTGCCATAACGTCATAGACATACTCATTGTCTTATTGTTAGTAATAGCTATATTAATTTTGTTGCGCTGTTATATGCAATACCTAGCTTTATCTATTCTAATCTTTTGTTCCTTGCAAGCAAGGAGTTGTGGATGTGCTCAAGTAGCACCAGAAGAGACCGATTTGATCCTAGCTGTGCAAAAAGGTAATATTCAAAGCGTTAGGACATGTTTGGCTGAAGGTGCGGATCCGAATAAGCCAGATAAATATGGTACTCCAGTTTTATATTTGGCTGCTGCTTATGATACAACAGGTCATATAGTTAAGCTCCTGCTTGATAAAGGGGCAGCTATAGATACCGTAGATAAGAATGGCTGGACACCCTTCGATTGGGCAGACTATCGCGGAAATAAATCTGCTATGAAGCATTTGATTAACAAAGCAATAGATCTTAATTATACAAAGATTCGCTGCCAGAATGGCAAAAACTTGTTGAATTGTGCAGCTGCTTTATCAGGTGAGGAAAGTAAAGAAATAGTTCGTCGCTTATTATTAGTATTAGATCCAAATGTACAAGATAGTAGCGGTTGCATACCATTAGACTATGTAGTTGCTAACAGCAAGGATCTTCTCGTTCAATTATTGTTGCACAGTCAGAACTAGTAGATTGCTTGTATAGGATTAGTAATTTTTTTATGTATTGGTTACATGATCATTGATAACGAACTTTTAAATAAATTGGCATACCTTTGTCGGCTTGAGTTACCCCCACATGAACGAGATACGATGCTCCATGACTTAAATGCCATGGTAGAGTGGGTAGAGCAATTAGATGAACTTAACGTTGACAATAGTATTGCCTTAGAAGAAGCTTCTATATTAGAACCTGCTAGTTTACGTTCAGATGTTGTTTTGAATTTACTTTCCCATAAGCAGGCGCTAGCGCTAGCACCTAGCAGTGATTCAAACTACTTTAGGGTCCCCTCCGTGAAAGGGATATCAACTACAGAATTACCTGAACCTAGCTAAATTTAATCATTAAATTGATATGGATAGTCAAGAAGCACTTAAAACTTTAAATGTTAAAAAAGTATGGGTTCCTATATTATGTGGACTGGCCATTACAGGATTTTTATTTTATAGATCTGGTAAAATTTCCCGTGAAATCGTTGTCTTATTAAGTGGACCTAATTGGAGCTATTTGTGCCTGGCCTTGCTTAGTATTCTACTAAGAGAGCTCGGCCATATCTATAGGTTACGCATCTTAAGCAACAATAGCTTGAGTTGGAGGAGTTGTTCGTATGTTGCGCTGCTCTGGGAGTTTGGGACGGCTGTAACCCCATCTGTAGTAGGAGGAGGGCTAGTGGCTATTTTTCTCCTATCTAAAGAAGGATTATCTATGGGCAGATCGATTGCCTATATTGTTGTAACAGGCATTATGGATAATCTTTTCTTTCTTTTGGCTTGTTCACTTGGTTTGGGGGGTGCCTATGAGCCAATTTTTGCTATGGCAGGCTCATTAAGTAGTAGCATAAAAGGCTTTTTTTTCATTGTTTATGCTTTTTTCTTTGTTTATAACTTGGTTATGGCAATTGGTGTTTTTATTAATCCCAATTTATTAAAGTGGATTTTAATTTACGTGACCAGCATTGGTTTCCTAAAGCGATGGCGTCGGTCCGCTTATCAGCTTAGTAAGGATATAATGATTACCTCACATGAGTTTAGGGGTAGAACACTTTTTTTTTGGTCTAAAATATTCCTTTGTACCTTTTTGACCTGGATGGTGCGCTATATTTTGATCAATTGTTTTATAGCCGCTTATTGTCCGGTTTCTTTTAGTGAGCATCTAGCCATTTTGGGGAAACAAGTGGTTATGTGGGCACTGATGTTGATTCCTGTTTCTCCTGGCGGAAGTGGCATTGCAGAATTCTGGTTTCAGAACTTTTTTGAACCTATGTTAGGTGATTATACCTTATTGATAGCACTCTTATGGCGCATGGCTACTTTTTACCTTTACTTGATATTAGGGGCTTTTTTATTACCTAAATGGATTCAAAATAGCTTTAAAACTAAAGAATCCTTATCTGCTTAAGAAATTGGTCAAAAATGAATTTTTAAAAGCTATTTCTATCTTACTTAACGTCATTTGGCCATTAGATAGATCTAATCCGTTTATCCCATTATGAACAAGTTTTCGCCTGTTTCTTGGGCTTCAAACAAAACTGTTTTTTAGTTCATGTGAGGAGTGATCACTGGTCGAAATTATTGTACGAGAGGCGTTTTACCTAGAACTGCCATAGCCTATCCATACGAAAAAATAGGAAGCAGGTTTAATAAAAGTTTGTCTTAAATGAATCAGTCCACTATAGTTAGTGGTTTATGTTTCTCAAAACGTCCATTTTGTAATGAATGTTATATTTCATATACTTGCAATAATACTTATAAAAAACTGTTTGTAGAACATAAAAAAAGCTTTTTTCTCTTTGTTATTTCATTCTTATTTTCAGTAATAAAGGTTTTGTGTTACTTTTATTAGCTCTGTATCCATCTAGTTATTTAATCGTCAATGCATATACAATCATTTTTCTCTTTTTACTTTTCTAAAAAAAATCTAAAAATCTCTATTTTTTTCGGGTTGTTATTCATAACCAATACCTATATCCATGCTAGATCAAACCTCAATATAGGGTCTGTCAATGACCAATCAGCTGCTGTGGATAAACAGCTTATATGGGCTATTCAAGACAACAATTTACAAAAAGTTATCGCTTTAGTACGTGATCAAAAAAATATTAATAATCAGGATTTTTTAGGATATAGTCCATTACATTATGCTGCTAAATATGCTAAGAAAAGTATTGTAGCGTGTCTAATTGAAGCTAAAGCTTTATTAAATCAAGTAAGTGTTAGAAACGGGAATACTCCTTTATTACTTGCGATTCGAAGGGGGCATAAAAATATTGTATCACTTTTGTTAGCATCTGGTGCGAATCCAAATATTGTAAATCATAAAGGATATCATACATTGCACTTGTCTATTCAACAAAATAGAAAAGACCTTGTGCAATTATTATTGGAAGCAGGTGCTACTTGTAGCACCATGCCTAGCCCTTTATTAATGGCCATTAAACAGCGTAGTCTGCCAATCGTTCAACGCTTGTTACAACATAATCAAGTTGTTGAAACGCAAGATAAAAAAGGATACACGGAGTTGCATTGGGCTGCTAAACAAAACTTATTGGCTATCTTTCAAACATTATTACAATCTGGCCGATTTAATATTAATGCAAAAGCAGCTAATGGTGTTACGCCCTTGCATTTTATAGTTGCCAACAAAAAAAGCAAATTGCTCAAAACTATATTACATGTTCCTTCACTTACAGTAAATGTACAAGATAGTACAGGTAGCACACCATTGCATTATGCAGTAGTGGCTAATCAGCTAAAAGCCGTGAGTGCTTTATTGCGTTATCCTTGTATTGATGTTAATCAGCAAAATAACAGAGGTCAAACCGCTTTGCATTATGCTGTTCAATACCAACATGTAGATATTGTGAAAAAATTATTGTTATACGTTGGTAAGGGTGCAAGGATAAAAAATAAAGAAGGAGTTACACCATTAGAACTGGCCATGCGTCAACAAAATGGTAAAATTTATCAATTAATATTAGCGCATGTAAGCCTTTTAGGGGTTGATTAACCATTATGGTCAATGCAGCAAGCTTGGCTTAATCGAATAGCTCTATTCTAGATTTGTCATGATCCAACAAGATTCAATTATTTTTTCACTTATAGCAAAAGAAAAGAGACGTCAAGAAGAGGGGGTAGAATTGATTGCTTCTGAAAATTTTATTTCTGCTCAAATAGCTGCTGCAACAGGTAGCATTTTGACCAATAAGTATGCAGAAGGCCTGCCGGGCAAACGCTATTATGGTGGTTGTCACATTGTAGATCAAATAGAATCCTTAGCTATTGAACGAGCCAAAGCATTATTTAAAGTTGAGTGGGTTAATGTACAACCCCATTCTGGTTCACAAGCTAATGCTGCATTGATGATGGCGGTTTTAAAGCCTGGTGATAAGATTCTGGGTTTTAATCTAGCCCATGGTGGCCATTTAACCCACGGGTCTCCTGTAAATTTTTCTGGCAAGTTATATCAATCTTTTTTTTATGGCATAGACCCGGAAACAGAACGCATTCAATGGGAAGAAGTTGCCCAAAAAGCAAGGTTGATCAAACCAGTTATGATTATTTGTGGTGCTTCTGCCTATAGCCGCGACTGGGACTATGTGCGACTACGAGAAATTGCAGATGAAGTAGGTGCATTTTTATGGGCAGATATTGCTCATCCTGCAGGCCTAATTAGCCAGGGATTACTCAATAATCCTTTTCCTTATTGTCATTTTGTAACTACTACTACCCATAAAACATTACGCGGACCTCGAGGAGGTATGTTACTGATGGGCAAAGATTTTGAAAATCCTTTTGGTAAAACCAATGCCAAGGGGATCCTTCAACCTATGTCTACTTTATTGGATGTAGCTGTTTTCCCTGGAACACAAGGTGGTCCTTTGGTACATAGTATCTCGGCCAAAGCTATTGCATGTTATGAGGCTATGACGACGCATTACAAAGCTTATGCCATACAAGTGCAAAACAATGCAAAAGTTATGGCAGAGACATTGATGGATAAGGGATATAAAATTATATCTAATGGAACAGATAATCACTTATTATTGCTGGATTTATCTAATAAGAAGCTGACCGGTCAACAAGCTGAGGCAGCTTTACAAAAGGCAGATATTACTACTAATAAAAATTTAATTCCTTTTGATCCTATGACGCCACGCGTTACGTCAGGCATCCGCTTAGGAACAGCTGCTGTAACCACTAGAGGGTTGGTAAACGCTGATATGGTATTGATCGTAGAATGGATCGATCGTGTGCTTAAAAATATTGAAAATGAATATAAAATTAAAAAAGTAAAACAAGAAGTTAATCAATATATGCGCCATTTTCCTTTAAGTATGGTTGACCATATCAACTAGTCAAATAAACTATTTACGTTTCCGTTCACCACTATGGCTTACGCTAGGAAAAAAACGCGCCCTTTGAAAAAAGTGCGATCAGAAAGCGGAGTTTACAG
>NZ_JAACGD010000160.1 GCF_022810445.1 Candidatus Cardinium sp. cBcalN2
TAAGGACCATGATGTATTTAACTTAATATTATCTGCAGTTGGGAATAATCTAGACTTTTTGAATATCTTATTTTCAGAATTTGTCAATGGCAGTGCGTATGCTTCATTAAGCAATCACGATGAAACAGATAACAATAGTCTTTTGTATAAAACGGCCAACAAGGATCATAAAGAAGTAGCTAAAATCTTACTCTGTGAAGTATCCAAGTATTATACTCATAACTATCCTCAAAACGAGGATAGACAGTCTTTATTACACCTAGCAGTACAGAGGCGCTATTTGGAATCAGTTAAATGGTTCATAAGCCAGGGTGCCGATATAAATGCAAAAAATCGTTTTGGAGCTACTCCTTTGTATATGGCAGTTTCGGAAGGGCGTATGGAAATCATTCAATAT
>NZ_JAACGD010000161.1 GCF_022810445.1 Candidatus Cardinium sp. cBcalN2
AATTAAGCCTATATGTTCAATAAACCATTGATTAAACGAACGATAAATACCTTGTTTCAGAACCATAGCTGCAAAAGCAGCCTTTTTATAGCTAAGTAGTTCATGCTCTGGTGTACTATAGAGATCAACCAAATGAAAACGATCAAACATACAAGATTTAGCTAATTCAGGATCTGAAAACATCGATAATAAACTATTTGAGCCTTTATAGGCCTTATTGCCGTTGTATATACAGATGTTTAAGATGATTGGAAGGGATACATTTCCGTTTTCTTTTAAATGTTGGCGTAATAGTTGAATGTTATATTCTGCAAATCTAAGAGGCATATATGTATCTTCGGTAGATTGGTGTTCGGCCAGGACATATAGGTAACCTGTTTGTTTATTTATATTGGTTTTGAACACTAAATCAGACTCCCCTCTTCTACCCACTGGATCCACAAAACTTTTATTTGTCAATTGTAAATTTTCCTGATCTATTTTACCAAATAGCTCATTAGGTAGATTAGCAGCTAAGAAGTCTAGCATAGCTTCCTTATTGCAGAAGGTATTCTTAAAAGCCATATCATGAGGCTTATCTATTCCCTCATTTTTATCCTTTTCTTTCTTTTGTCTTTTAGTCATCTGATCAGTACATTACAATAAATCACAAAAGAATTGTTCAAAAGCATATCATTATCTAGTGCTTGATTGTATTCTTTTCTACCTATTTACTTTAACTTAATAATTTATCTATAATAGATATCAAATAGAAAAATATCATATTAAACGTGAATAAATATTGTTTATTAGGATAAAAAACTATTCAATGTATCGTGAATAAGATTTATCTTAGAATAATAAATATCACCTGACATATGCTTCTTACGTATATATGCTTCTACCTTATCTACTAGTATCCATTAGTATCCATTCAGCCCT
>NZ_JAACGD010000162.1 GCF_022810445.1 Candidatus Cardinium sp. cBcalN2
CAACAAGCCTGTCAAAAAATGGCTGAATATATTAATGAATCTTATGAAGATTTAGCAACCTATCAGCCTCAATCATTATGCTTATTAGTCAATGGATTTAGCAAATGGTATCAGAACAAAATAATAAAAAAAGCTTGTCAAGAAATTGCCAAATACATCAATCAAAAAATCAAGAAAGAGAATACATATCTAGCATCGTTTGACAAACAAGGCTTAGCCAATCTAGTCAATGGATTCTCTAAATTTAAGGATCAAAAAGATACCCAAAATGCCTGTCAAAAAATTGCCAAATACATCAACAAAACAATCAAGGAAAAGAATACATATCTTAACGAATTTAATGCACAAGAGTTAGCCAATCTAGTCAATGGGTTCGCTAAATGGAAGGATCAAAAAGGATAGCAAAGATGCTTGTAAACAAATTGCCAAATACATCAATCAAAAAATCAAGAAAAATAATATGTAGTAGTTGATCTTTAATCTGACAGGCATTAAAAAATTAATGTATATACC
>NZ_JAACGD010000163.1 GCF_022810445.1 Candidatus Cardinium sp. cBcalN2
ATATCAACTACTACAGATCATCTTTATCAAAAGACGCCTTTGTATCGCTACTATTATCCAATAGACAATCATCATACTCTGCTGCTTGATCAGTAGAATGGTTTGTGTGATTGCTTGACAAAGTACTGCTCGATCCGTATCCCTGGTCAATATGGTTTTTTTCATCTTGACAACCATTGGTTCTATTGCTATCATTGGCTTTATCTATCTTTGTTGGACCGTTTATGAATCGGTCTGTATCACTCCCGCTCTCTTCAAGCAGAGCATCTCTATACCCTGTCTTGGATGCATCTATGGTTCTATCATTTATATTGTTGGATGGTTGTAAATCACTAGATATATTGCCACTTTCAGTTACTTTCAAAGAATTGTGCTCCTGACTTTTTTTAGATGCATCTGGCACGATATCGCTTTTATTTGTATAAACATTGTTGAATGACTGTGAATAATATATTGATGGTGTATATGGATAAGTCACCTGCTCACTATCGCTATTGCTTGCATATCCACTTTCATAATCCATCTCTTTGTAGACGCCGTTAGTCTCTTCTTCATTAGTAGAGGTAGTATGTGGTAGGTATTTTGTGCTAAGAGTTGGTATTTTATTTTCACTAGCGGAATAGTCAGTAGTGTTTGGATGTATAACTTTTTGATTCGAAACTGATTTTGAACTCCAGCAGCTATGCTGATTTTCGTTTAGTAGTAGTAAACTACCACTGGTTAGTAAAATTTTTGCCTTATGTTGTTTTTTATTTTTGATAGATTCCATATGGTTAGTTATTGTTTTTTGTTTTATTTAGGGCATGATGCATGCCCATTGATTTTATATTTAGCTGACAACCAAATAGGTAGGTTATACCTAAAAAGAAACTTCATTGGCTAAAGTTGCTTAGCAGAATTTGATTTTTTAGCTAACTGTTGATTAAACAAAGTATCTATTTTAGCACTCTTTCAAAACCTATTTGTTTGTAATGAACAACTTTTAGAAGAAAGGCAATCGCAGACTGCAGTATGCTCAATGTATTGGAGGAGCATAGACAAGTTTTCAGACCAAAAGTGCTCAATAAGTTTTGTAAGAGGTCTAATGCATTTTGCTGGTAATTGCCATACAACCCTTTAACAATCAGAGATCAGTGCACTTTACTGTAGAGCGATGTAATAATGATTGATATGCCTCATTGTAAAGATCAATTGCAAGGTAAGAAGGGGAATTTGATTCTTCGATTTTTGCTTGTATGCTGTTTAGCTTTTCTTTTTGATGAGGCGCTAAAATCTGATCATCTCCGTCACGCAGCGCTACCATTTGATTAACGGTCTCTTGTATTGCGATTAAATCATTGATCAGATTCAAATTAATATGTTTCTCCACATTACATGCAATGTCTTGTAAATCTTCGGTTATTAATTGGATAGGCCTGGTTACTTCTCTAGATACCTGGTTATAACTTTCTGGATACAGAGCTGCCATTTGATTAACGGTCTTTTGTATTACGATTAAACTATTGATCAGATTCAAATTAATATGTTTCTCCACATTACGTGCAACGTTTTGTAGCGCTTCGGTTATTAATTGGATAAGCCTGGTTGCTGCTCTAGATAGCTGTTTATGACTTTCTAGATTTTGATAGCTAATACCAGCTTCTAAGGAACATTGATCCGTTTCTAGACCTTCATAACTATTTTGGGCTCCATCTAGCATTGTATCGCTTCCATATCCAGTTTCATACCTGGTCTCTCTGTAGGTTCCGTTAGCCTGTTCTTGTTCAGTAGAAGCATGATGTGGTGTGTATGTTGTGTTAGGGATTGCTAGCGTATTTTCGCTAGCGCGATGGTCAGTAGTGTTTGGATGTATAGCTTTTTGCTTCAAATCTGATTTTAAATCCCAGCAGGAATGCTGATTTGCGTTTAGTAGTAAAAAACTACTACTGGTTAATAACATTTTCACTTTATGTTGTTTTTTGTTTTTTATAGATTCCATGTAGTTATTGTTTTTTGTTTTATTTAGTTTTCGTGCGCAACGCGCACGTTGCCTAGACGCTTCCAGGTTGATCCGTTAGCTAAATCCTATCATAAAGCAGCCTATCACTGTATGGTAGGAAAATTCTGATTGTTATGCAAATATATATATCTGTTATATAGATTTTTGTGTATGCCCATAGGTAGTAAAGAGGCTATAGTTGTGTAGTAGGCTGCTTTTGAAACGTGCACGCTGCTGGTAATTTAAAAGTAGATTCGCTGCTATTTTACAAGGGATGTTGTTTATTTTTTCGCGTACTTTTACCATAGTGGTAAATAGATACTAGTATAGTTTTTAGATTTGCTTTTTTGTTTATTGTTTGTAGTGTAACTTGAGTTTTTAGGCTATTAGGACTTTCTATTCACCTGAGTTCTGGATTATAATTATTGTAAATCAGTCATATATATATTATTTATAGAAGGTTTTTTTTCTTTTAGTCCATAA
>NZ_JAACGD010000164.1 GCF_022810445.1 Candidatus Cardinium sp. cBcalN2
AATATCAACTACTACATTTTATATAAGCATCTAGTTTATATTCCATATATATAGCTTTTTTAGTTAGTATATATAACACTAGCATACTTCCTAACAGTGTAGCTACATGGCCAAGATCCCGATTACTTATATGTAGACCAACTATAAGCAATTATAATTTCTTACAATTAATAGTTCCTATCACGAATGGTTGAGGCGTAGCCAACTATTAGACTGATGCAGAACATGCATACCAACACCTTACATCAGGGTATGCCTTTAATCTGACTATTTTTTATAAAATTAACGGCAATGTCTAATCCTCTATGGTCTATCGAATGTGCAAGCTGATCTAGTTTATGTGCACTGCAGGGTACATTATACTGAGATAAATAGGCTAGTGCATGATCTATAGCATCTACGGTTACTACCGTATCTAACATCCCATGTACTAAACAAATCGGCGTAGCCTTATTGATGCACTGTGAAGGAACCACTAATAATCCAGAAAATCCTACGGTAGCTAGGAAAGGCTCCTTTTGTATCAGTGTTAAATACATAGCCATCATAGCTCCTTGTGAGAAGCCCATAATAATAGTCTCTTTATTGGTAAGATTAAGCGCCAGTTGCTTTTGTTGAATAATGTCTGTAACTGATGCAACATTACTGCCCAGCAATCTCTTCATCACATAACGGGTTCGATCTTGTAAACTAAACCATTGCCTCCCATAAGGAGCCATATCATATGGTTCTACCCCATGAGGAGCCATGAAGTGACAATCTGGTAAACCATCTTTAATATGTGGAACTAATTTGATTAAATCATGCCCATTAGAACCAACACCGTGCAACAATATTACTAGTTTTTTAGCTGGTAATATTTTACTGCCTACTTCAGGATGTATTAAATTAGTCATTGTTAATCTGCTATGATGCTAAATTTGTAAGGTTAAGTTTTGTTTAATGCTATGAGCAGGGTAGCAAAAAACGCAAATTTTCACAAGAGACGTTTTTTTGTACGTAGCCTTTACCAGAGTCCTGCATGGATACAATGTATTTAAGCTTTGTTATTAACATTTTATGAAAAAACCAATAGTTAATAAAATTTTTAAGATTTTAAGCCATAAAAATGAGCACCCTAGAACAGAATTAGTCTATAAAAATGAGTTTACCTTATTAGTAGCCGTAATCTTATCTGCACAAGCTACTGACATATCTGTAAATATAGCTACAAAACCTTTATTCGAAGCATATGATACACCAGAGAAAATGCTACGCCTTGGGGAAACAGGGTTGAAAAAATATATACAATCGATTGGATTATTTAACCATAAAGCCAAACATATTATTAGTTTATGTAACCGATTGATCAATGAGTATAATAGCCGCGTCCCCAACCACTTTGACAAACTGTTACAATTGCCAGGCGTAGGCAGAAAAACAGCTAATGTTGTATTAAACTGTTTGTTTAACCAACCAACCATTGCGGTGGATACGCATGTATTTAGAGTAGCCAAAAGGCTTGGATTAGCAAAAGGGAACACACCCCAAAAAGTAGAAAATGAGCTACTAGAAGTGATAGATCAGCAGTGGCGCCAACATGCTCATCATTGGCTTATACTACATGGCAGGTATATTTGCAAAGCACGAAAACCCAATTGTATCATTTGTCCGCTTAAAAGATATTGTGCGCACTACAAGGAATTGGCATAAGACTTTTTTGTCTATCTGTGATTGTTCAGGCAATGACGTAAACTTGCATCCATCCACTGTAGCAGAAATAGACAAAAATAGAAAATAGGATATTTGGAAATCAATAAAATATAGCCTTTTAGTTGACGCCAATAGACCTACCAAGCAATAGGCTTTTGCCCTGTGGCTAGTAGATAAGCATTTGCTTTGCTAAAATGTCTATTTTGAAAAAATCCCCTATGGGCAGAGAGTGGAGAGGGATGTGCTGATTTTAGTATCAGGTGTTTTTGGGCATCGATTAACGCTTCCTTTTGCCCCGCATAGCGGCCCCATAGCATAAATACCACTTGTTGTTTGCGTTCCGAAATGGCTTTGATCACAGCATTAGTAAACAGTTCCCAACCTTGGTTTTGATGGGACCCTGCTTTATGTGCTTCTACCGTCAAAATAACATTTAATAACAATACACCTTGTTGAGCCCAACCATCCAATGTGCCAGATGTAGGTTTTTCAATACCCATATCTGTCTCTAGTTCTGCAAAAATATTTTGTAATGAAGGAGGACAAGCAACCCCTAAAGGTACAGAAAAAGCCAATCCATCTGCTTGTCCTGGACCATGATAAGGATCTTGCCCTAAAATCACCACTTTTGTATCGGTAAAAGTTGATAGTTCAAAGGCTCTAAATATATTTTTAGCTGCTGGGTAAATGGTGCTATTTTGATAGGCCGCCCTTACGTAATCTGTTAGCTTTTTGAAATAGGGTTTTTCAAACTCTGTAGTCAGTTGATTTTTCCAGGATAATTCTATGCGTATGCTCATGCTTGTAAGCGTTATCATATGGTTAGTTTTTATTTAGCCCTATGGCACAATACGCAAAAAAAGCAAGAAGTCCAACTAGTAAAAAGCTATTGAAAGCACCTCTTACAAATGACCAGCAAAACAGTTGCAATGGAGGCTAAAGCCTGGATTCTGTTTGTAGAGGTGTAAAGGATGCTTTCACCACCTTTTACGAAAGGGAAAAAACAATTTAGTATAGTTTGGCTAAATTAAAGCCTACAGAAACATGGACAGAGGTAAACAAGGGGCGTTCGTCCTTATTTTTTATGTTTAATAAATTATAAGGCAGCATGCTTTTTAATTCTAGAAGCAACCCATTTGGAAGTTCCCAAGAAGTTCCACCTACAAACCCAAATTTAAGTCTCTTTTCGTTCTTACTAGAAGGAGAGCCTGTAGAAGAGCCATCAGTGTCTGATCCTAATTCTGTCAGATTAGACGTAAATGCATCTTTTTGAGTACGCTTGATACAATAGCAAATGTGCAAGCCCGCGAAAAGACGACCCAGAAAATAATCATCTTTAAAATCTGGCCGAATAGCCCTGGTCCAGTACCATGTGAGTAACGCGTTTTTTGCAATCGTATGGACAGAACAGATCTTGTTACTCGAGGATATCCCAGCGGATTTAATAGTTTTATCAAATCTATTGTACAATAATTCTGCGCCTAATCCTATATGATCGTTAAAAGAACGTTCCATATATAGGGCAACCCCAAACCAAGGATTCCACATACTATAATTCAATCCTCCTACTGCTTCTGCTACACCTTGTCCGAATGATACTGCCTCTCCTAAGATTGGTACTTGTTTTAGTGCTGCTAATTCCGGTCCGTTAGATTGCAATAACTTACTAGCTTTCTTTTCTTGGTCAGATAATGTACCAAAAGAAGTAGTTCCTGCTATTTTTATACCATAACTCCAATTCTCTGCTGCAGCTTTGGGTGATGGCATCAAACCTAACACCATTAAGCATGCTATACTTTTTCTTAAACTATTCATGGTAAATGTTAATTAATTAGTAATGGTTAATGTATTAATATAGTATCTATTCACAGCTATGGTGAATTTAAGCAAAAAAAGAAAAAACACTCCTTGTAATAATTTCGTGAACAGGTACTTAAATACCTGAACTATTCAGCTGATATACAAGAAAATAAAATAAAAGTAAGCCAGATATATGAACTTTTATTCATAAATGGCTTTGTTCCACTTAATTTAAGTTAAGGCTGGTTTGAATATTAAACTAAATCTTTAACTAAAAGAAGACAAATTTAAGGTTTTGTATTCAACAATGCAAGATAAGCTGGCTATCTAACTCAAGTTCACCACCTCTTTAAATTCTTCATAGCTGCCTGGAAATACCTTTACTTTTTTGTTTTCGATATACCAGATTTTATTGGCTACCTGTTGGATAAAATTACGGTCATGTGATACAAATAAACAAGTACCTTCATATTGCTGTAGCGCTTGTCCAAGTGTATCAATAGAATGAATATCTAAGTGGTTGGTTGGTTCGTCCAGTAATAGAAAGTTTGCTTGAGAAAGCAGTACGGTGGCTAAGGCAACTCGTGCTTTTTCGCCACCAGAGAGCACTGCTATCTTTTTAAATACATCATCCTTAGTGAAAAGAAACATACCTGCTATGGTACGCAATTCTTGTTCCGTACGTTCTGTGCCATCACTATGGCTACTATGGGCACGTAATGCTTCTATAATGGTATGTTCTAGATTTAACGCTTCTAACTGATGCTGGGCATAAAAAGCCATCTCTACATTATTACCAAAGCTCCTTTGTTGTTGCTCAGCGGCTTCATGTTCAGCTATAATACGCAATAGAGTCGTTTTACCACGTCCATTAGCACCAATTAAAGCGATTTTATCGCCTCGATTAATTTCTACGGCCGCATTTTTTAAAATAGATACAGGACCATAAGACTTATTGATCTTATCTATTACTGCAATAATTTTGCCAGGATTTTGTTTGATGGAAAACTGAATTTTTATCGTTTTACGATGGGCAGAAGGGACTTCTATTTTATCTATTTTATCTAATGCCTTGATCCTAGATTGAACAAGTTTGGCTTTACTAGCCTTGGCCCTAAAACGATCTATAAATTCTTGTGCATGTTTGAGTTGTTTTTGTTGATTGGCATAGGCATTTTCGAGTAATTCACTTCTTTCTGATTTTTGTATTTCATACGCACTATAGTTGCCTACATAAACGGTAAACTTTTTCTCAGCAATCTCTACAATTTTACTGGTAGTACCATCTAAAAAGCTTCTGTCGTGTGAAACCACTATAAAAGCACTATCATAGTTTTTTAAATAGGCTTCCACCCACTTAATAGAGACTAAGTCGAGGTGGTTGGTTGGTTCATCCAATATCAGTAAAGAAGGTTGTTGCAAAAGCAGATTGGCAAACATAACACGCATGCGCCAGCCTCCTGAAAACTCAGCAAGTGAACGATCCAAATCTTTGGTAGTAAAACCCATACCCTCTAACATGGCCTCCGTTCTTGACTGTATATCATAGCCACCTATCCGCTCAAACGTTTCTTGCAGATGCGATAACTGAGCAAGCAAATCATCCGAATAGTTGACCTCCATCTGTTGGCATAAAGATTCAATTTTTTTTTGCGTAACCAATGCTTGACTGAAAGCTTCCATGGCTACATTGCGAATACTGTCTTGAGATTGATAAGAAAGCAGATCCTGGTTGAGAAAACCAATAGAGCACTCTTTTCTTCTGGTCACTTTGCCGCTATCGGGTGTAAGGTCACCGGTAATAATCTTTAATAAAGTAGATTTTCCAGCTCCATTTGGGCCTATTAGGCCAATTTTATCTTTGGGCTTAATATGAAGGGAAGCTGAATCATATAGGGTTCGTTTGCCCAAATGATAGGTAAGGTCATTGATTACAATCATGGAATTTTATTAGCTTTTTTTCGAGCATAGTAGGGAATATAGATCACTATTATGCTATAAGAAGCAAATATAAGCCAATTTTTATTATTATGGTACCTTATAAACATCACTCCCTAATCCTACCATCTATCCGCTTAATTACATCTGATCTTTGTATTATTTTTTCTTGTCATTATACTTATTTTTAGTTATTATAATAATACGCTTAACTTTAAAAATTTTTTATAATAAATTTTATGACATTCTATTACGCTAAGTTAAATTTTGTTGTTTTTCTTAAGATTAACCAGATAGCCTAATGACGATTAACCTAACTATTATCCCATTACGTTAGTTCAAACTATAACATACCATGAAACACTAATGCCATGAAACAGTATACGAAACATAGAGCCAATCTATTATTGGCTACTTTATTAAGCTTAAACACGTTGTTGGCTTGTGTCAACACAAGGAGGGCACTCAATATGGAGCGGCCAAGCTCAGCTACAACATCACGAACGGCAGAAGCTGGACAGAACGATGAAAATAGTACCAAACTCCATTTTTTAGCTTTAAAAAATGATATAGATGGAATGAAGCAACACGCAGCTGACCCTAAGAATAAGGCTCATGCAAATGCACAAGATAGGTATGGTGCACGCCCACACCATTTAGCAGCTGCCAACGGTTCTACAGAATTTATAATATTGCTCAAGCAACTTATACCTAGTACTGATCTAACAGCACGATGTAATCATGGCCAGAACCTATTCCATTGGGCAGCTATCAATGGTCATCACAACATCATATCTCTGGTAACATATTATCCTTTGCTTTATAAAAGCCTAGCAGTAAAAGACAAAAATGGTGATACCCCCATCCATTTGGGAGTTAAAACAAATAATGGGCCATTTATAAAAGAGCTCATAGCATGTAACCCGAACACTGATGTAAATATATTGAACAATAAAGGTTTGACACCCTTGCAGATAGCAGTAACAACTGATTACCAAAAAAGAGACAAAAAAAAAGAGGAAGATAGGCAAGTAATGCTTATACAAGCGCTCAGAAAATCTGCTAAACTGAATGGAAATATCCAAGGAGATAAAGGTAACGCACCCATACATGTGGTAGCAAAGCTTGGTTTTTACAAGGCTTTAGAAGCACTCCTGGACATTCCAGGAATTTATGTAAGCATACAAAACAATAAAGGCGATACGGCCACTCATATATTGCTACGAAAATTACTCCGACGTGACATTTATCAAAAAGATGGAGAAAAGATAGAAAATATAATTAAGCGATTAATCGACCAACCAGGTTTTGATCCAAACATCAAAAATAAGAAGGATAAAACGATTTTAGACGAGGCAGCATGTAGTGCTTCAGATGTAGTAGTTGATAT
>NZ_JAACGD010000165.1 GCF_022810445.1 Candidatus Cardinium sp. cBcalN2
AAAACAGGAAGATCACTGTATGCCCCTTCATATCGCAGTATACCTAGGCCATGTAGCAGTAGTTAAGGCATTAATAGCAGCTCCAGGCATTCTGGTCAATGAAAAAGATATAAAAGGATGGACCCCGCTTTATATTGCATCAGGGAATGGCTATCTAGAGGTAGTTAAGGTATTACTGAATGCTCCAGGCATTTTGGTCAATGCAAAAGATAGAAAAGGCCTTACCCCCCTTCATATAGCAGCATACGAAGCCCATGTAGCAGTGGTTAAAGCATTACTGGAATCTCCAGGCATTCTGGTCAATGAAAAAGATCAAAAAGGACGTACCCCGCTTCACATGGCATCAGCTAAAGGCCATGTAGCAGTGGTTAAAGCATTACTGGAATCTCCAGGCATTCTGGTCAATGAAAAAGATCAAAAAGGACGTACCTCGCTTCACATGGCATCAGCTAAAGGCCATGTAGCAGTGGTTAAAGCATTACTGGAATCTCCAGGTATTCTGGTCAATGAAAAAGATAAACAAGGATGTACTTCGCTTCATATGGCAGAACATCAAGGTCACGTAGCAGTAATTAGGGCATTAATAGGTGCTGATCGATGCAAAAATATGAGGATGGCCCTACTCCGATTAATTCTGCCAAGTAAATAGTCATGTATCATGCATTGCTCTTCTAGACAACGCTCTAAAAAATGCCCGTTCACCCAAAAGTATCTATTCAGCCGCATAGGATGAAAAAAAGAAAAAACGCACCTATGTAAAATTAGCTACTATGTAGTAGTTGATATTTAATCTGACATTTATTAATTTGTGTTGATATAAATAACAACAACTATTATGAACTTACATCA
>NZ_JAACGD010000166.1 GCF_022810445.1 Candidatus Cardinium sp. cBcalN2
ATTTTTTGACAGGCTTGTTGCATGATTTCGTTCCGAGACCATTTGCTAAATCCATTCACTAACATGGATAAACTTTGTCCATTAAACGATTCTAATTCTTGTAAATCTATGTTAGCTATAGTTTTAGTCAACTGTTCACAGGCGTCTTCGTTTCGGTTAGGATCCTTGCTGAGTTTATTGACTTCTAGGGCTAAGTTTTTTGGTGTTAGAGAGACGAAAGGATATACATTGCCTCGGCTAGAGCTTTTTCTGAGCGTA
>NZ_JAACGD010000167.1 GCF_022810445.1 Candidatus Cardinium sp. cBcalN2
TGCACGCCGGTACAGGTGTGAAACACATGGGGTGAAAGTCCCCAGACTCTAATTTGTCTATTTCGGGAGTCTAGCAGGAGGTTGGGTTTGTGAGGCGACTTACAGGTCTAAGTTACCTTTATTAATCTGCAAAATAGCGGGCTGCAACAAAAGTGAACCCAAATTAGCCTCGTTAATACTTAAAGAGCACTTGCCGACTGCCTAGTCAGAGCAGGAAGGCTGATAGTAGGATGGAAAAAAAAAAATAGATTATATCCATTTTACAAGTGCCGGGGTGTTAGGGGTTGCACGCTATGAATGCTTCACATCGTAGGCCGGGAGATCTGATATGAATCCAGTAGGCCACTGGAAACTTTATTGTATAAGTAAAGCGAAGTCAATAGAGGTGTAGTAGTTGATATTTAATCTGACAGGCATTAAAAAATTAATGTATATACCTGTCAGTTAAGTTTAGTTTGTCAGGTATGCTTTTAAGATACGCGATTTGATTATTTTTTTCAAAGACT
>NZ_JAACGD010000168.1 GCF_022810445.1 Candidatus Cardinium sp. cBcalN2
ATAGTGGCCACTATAGTAGCCTCCTACCTTCCAGGAGGACTACTAAGGGCCAGTATAATAAATGCTACTTTAGGAATCAAGAATATAACCTATACAATAACTATTGCTTTTTTACCCTTATTAAGCCTAAGCTGGTTAGCAGGACGTATGTCCAAGTTTAAGTATGATCTATCGATGCCAGATACGATGGCTAGGGCATATGGCAGTTGTGAAAGAGTGATTACTGCTTTATTTGAGGTTTGTAATGCTATCATTATTGTTTCTTTACAAATTCGTGTTATAGCTGATGTAGCCAACCTATTTATAACTTCAGTTAGTCCATTAGCTATTACTAT
>NZ_JAACGD010000017.1 GCF_022810445.1 Candidatus Cardinium sp. cBcalN2
AGTTGATATTTAATCTGACAGGCATTAAAAAATTAATGTATATACCTGTCAGTTAAGTTTAGTTTGTCAGGTATGCTTTTAAGATACGCGATTTGATTATTTTTTTCAAAGACTAATTTTTTACTATCCTCCCAAGTTTGTATCGGAGTTTTTCCGTAACAATATTTTCCAGAATGTGGTCGCTCATGATTATAATAATGTAACCAGCTATCTAAATCTTGTTGCAGGGCATCCAAATCTGTATAGATCTTCTTACGCATAGCTGTATCAAAGAATTCCTGTTTCATGGTTTTATTAAAACGCTCACAGAACCCATTGGTTTGCGGTGAATAGGCTTTAGTAACCGTATGGTCTATACCTTCTATACTTAAAAACAACTCAAAGGCATGATGCTCTATTTTACCTTTATACTCAGTACCTCGATCTGTTAGAATACGTAAGATGGGTATGCTTTGTTCTTGATAAAAAGGCAATACTCTATCATTTAACAGATCAGCAGCTGTCAAGGATGTCTTATCAGTATAGAGTTTTGCATGAGCTACTCGAGAATAACTATCTATAAATACCTGCGTATAAACCTTACCTATCCCTTTAAAGTTACCCACGTAATAAGTATCTTGGCAACCTAAATAACCAGGATGTTCCGTATCTATTTCTCCACATGCCTCTTGTTCATTTTGACGTTTTTCTAATGCAGATAGCTGCGATTCCGTTAAAAAAAGGCCATCTTGAGCCATTTTAGCCTCTAAAGCCTTAAGACGTTTTTTTATGTTATTTAAGTCATTACGTAACCAGATAGACCTAACGCCGCCAGGAGAGACCAGTATACCTTGCTGCTTTAGTTCATTGGATACTCTAAGTTGGCCATAGGCTGGATAATCTATGGCCATATCTACTACTGCTTTTTCTATACTAGGATCTACTCTATTAGCCATAATCGGCTTCCTGCGGCTTATCTCTTGTAAAGCCTCTTGACCGCCTGTTTCATACAAGGATTTAAAGCGGTAGTAGCTATCTCTACTATAACCCATAGTTTTACACGCCGATGAAATGTTCCCTAACGTTTTGGCTAGCTCCAATAAGCCTAATTTCGGCTTGATGATTTTTTGATGTAAGTTCATAATAGTTGTTGTTATTTATATCAACACAAATTAACAAATGTCAGATTAAATATCAACTACTGCAGATTATTGCATAGCAGGACGTCTATTTGGCCAAGCACTAAAGGAACATAACATACCTTTGGTAAAAGTAGCTTTATCCTCTCC
>NZ_JAACGD010000169.1 GCF_022810445.1 Candidatus Cardinium sp. cBcalN2
ACAGGCAAATCGATCACTGAAATCATTGATTTTTTTCAAGCTCAAAAAAAGTTTGAGCTACACAATATTATGTCTTCTTCTCATAAACTCCGAAATATACTGCCATACCTCTCCATTCTGTTTACTGCAATGAGTCCTTATCTGGTGCAGCATGTATATATGTGTTCCAGTCCTGTTCAGGCAAGAAAAGTATTCTTGTATGCCGCTGTTTTTTCTACCTTTATCATAGTGTGTATAATGCTAGTTGGGCTATTTGTTTTTGTCTCCTTCCCAGATGTACCATCTGAAGATATTTGGAATCATTTCTTCTCTAATGCTCCCCCTGCTTTAAAAGGAGTAGTGTGTATTAGTATATTATCCTTTGCGATGTCCACAGTTGATTCTAGATTGCATGTCGCTAGTATTATGATTGCTTATGATATACCAAAAGGTATATATTTTCTGAGAAAATTAGTTTGTTTGTATCAACTTCGAGTCACTCGTCTAGCCCTTGTCGTTGTGGCGCTACTCACTGTGTTCTTAGCTTATCAGTTTCCTATCTCTAGTCTAATCCGAATTCTTGTATGGTATGGGCGTTTTTATGTTCCCATCATAATCGCTCCATTTATTTTAGCGGTTGTGGGTTTCCGTATTACTTCGCTGGTTGCTTTAATAGGCATGGCTACAGGTTTACTCTCTGTATTTGGTTGGGAGAAATGGATGGCTCCTATAGTCGGTACGAATAGCAACTATATTCCTTGTATGTTAATGAATGGCCTAGTAATGATAACGTTACACTATATCATGGCTATAAACCGAAAAAATAAACCAGGTAGACCAATTCCGAAACATAAACAAATGCAGTAAACAGTCTAATATCAGCCAATCATTATACCTCTTGCCAAACCTACTTCTAATGGCATTTTTGGTGTCGAAGCTT
>NZ_JAACGD010000170.1 GCF_022810445.1 Candidatus Cardinium sp. cBcalN2
TCTCATCCTTCCAGAGAAAATTGAGGATTCAAGGGATGATCATCACTATTTCGATGTCTAATGGTGTGTTTTCTGGATAGAATACTTTTCGAGACATTCATACATAGAATTGGACAATGTTTTGAGAATTCAGCTGGAATCAAATAGTAAGCTTATCTCCAGCTACTTTCCCTCCAAATCATTTGACTTTCACGTGTATGCCAAGGGATTGGTATTCTTGCATGAAGAAAAAAGTTTTTTCAAATTAATCTTATTAAGCATATGCTTGAAAAGATGGAGAGAGCAAAGAATTCCTACACTTTCCCATGCAGATACCTCTCTATATTCCTGAAACGTCATTTTCGTTCATTCATCACGTGAGTCAAGAGAAATTCAATTTATTCTCCTGTCAATCTTTTTCCTATCACTCAATCCACTGATGATCTTCGCTTTCTCTTTCTGCACTGAGCACGATTCACATTTCACTTCTATCCAAGCCAAAAAATCAAGGAATTGAAACTGCGGAAAAGTAATCCGTGAATCTACCAGGGAATCGGAACGATGTTTCAAAAATAACCAGACGAAAGGAAGGAGAGAGAGAGAGAGAGAGAGAGAGAGAGAGAGAGAGAGAGAGAGAGAGAGAGAGAGAGAGAGAGATAGAC
>NZ_JAACGD010000171.1 GCF_022810445.1 Candidatus Cardinium sp. cBcalN2
GTTCAAAGAAAATGCCATCTGGTCTTCTCTATTTGTAGGTAATCATCTACCTAAAAATAAGTATTTAGCAAGATTATTGAATAATAGTTATATCCAATGCTCCACCTTTTGTAGAAAAGGAAGTGAAATGTTTAAGTTTATCTTAAATATACTACCTGATCGCTTACGGCCTAATCAATTGGGTGTTATTGCGATAGATATTGACCGTACACTAGGGAACTGTGGATATGCCGCTACACTTCGTTCTATATTATTTGCTTATGTTAAGGAGCAATATCATGAAGATCCACAACAGGTTGGTAGGTACGTAAATTATAAAAGACATTTTGACTACCTTGAGCATAAATATGGCAAAGATTCAAAAAAAATTGAGGAGTACGTAAACCGGAACAAACAACTTGTTGATTGTATCGATAAGCAATAAAGGATTTGTGGGTTACTTTTTATTAAGAAAAAA
>NZ_JAACGD010000172.1 GCF_022810445.1 Candidatus Cardinium sp. cBcalN2
CTTGATGATTTTTTGATGTAAGTTCATAATAGTTGTTGTTATTTATATCAACACAAATTAACAAATGTAAGATTAAATATCAACTACTACAACTAAACCAAACCAACCAAAAACCGAGTATCTCAATAAGCCAAAAGACGAACCTACTACAAACACTACAAAAAACAAGAAAAAAAAGAAAAACAAGCAGCTAAAGCAGACAGAAACGCAGCTAGCGGACAAAAAACAGCAGCTAGCAAAGACAGAACAGCAGATAAAGGATGTCCAAACGGATCTATTGCAAAAACGTAAGCAGCAAGAAGAAATCAAGAAAGAAATCCAGGAAATAACAAAGGAAAATAAAAAAGACGAAACAGAACTCAGGAAACTACAAGAGAAGGATAAAAAAATAAAGCAAAAAATCAAGGAAATAATAGGTAAAAATAAAACAGAGCAAGCAAAACTCACGAAGTTAGAAAAAATATATAAAGAAAACGAGGGAAAATACAATAAGCTAACAGAGAAACATGAAACAAACAAGACAAAATTACAGGAACTAACAGAGCAAGATGAAGCAACCAAGAAAGAAATCAAAAGGCTAACAGAAAAACACTATGAACTAACAAAAGAAAAGAAGAAAATAGAGGATAATATCAATAAACTAAAAAAGGGAAATCAAGCAGACCATGCACAAATGAAGAAAGAAGAAAATGAAAGAAAAAAAGCCATCGAAACAGTAGAAAAAAGAGCAGGAGAGCTAGAAAATAAACAACATGAGAAGGCAGTTAAGGAACTAAAAGAAGGGCTAGAGAAACTAGCAGATCCAATAGCTAACGACATGAAAAATATATATAGTAATATAGACCTAAAGGAATTAGTAACAAGTACATCAAAAACAAAGAAAAAGCAGAAAGAGATAAAAAAAATGTTAGAGCCATTAGGATCTGAGATAGGAAAACTTGCAAGAGATAAAGTAGTAGGTACTATATTACCCAAACTTAAAAATGCATCCATAAAAGACCTAATGGATGATGCACAAATAGCATGTTACAAAGAAGAACTACTAACACAATGTTTGGAAAACTTCGATTTAAATGGGTACGCAAATTATAAACCCCTACCTCCAAAAGATTCTAACAAGGTAGGAAGGCACACATTTTTTACAAAAGCAAAAAATCTAATTCCAACAAGGTGGATAAATTGGATCAAGCAAAATTGTATCAATAAAGATAGTAAGCTAAAAAAGTTATACACAAAATTAGAAAATAATAAAGAATTATATGCGGAGCTAAACGAGGCATCATTGCAAGCGCTAATTAAAGGAGTACAAGCTATACTATATTCGAAACTAATAGAAAAACATATAATAGCTTTAATAGATGTTAAGAGCAAAAGAGAAAAAAATCAGCAACTAGGTAAGCAACTCATGGACGAACTAGGAACCAAAGATGGTTTGGCAGCATTCATGAAACAAACAAAGAGTGGTCTGTAGAAAGCAAAATGTAATCTTATGTATCCATTCACTACTGTGTCACAAGCGCACCAAAAAAACGCCCCTTGTAAAATAGTTTGGCTGCCATCACAGCTTACAGCTGAAAAAACAGGAGCCACCCCTTGAGCCCCTTTCGTGTAACTGTTTTTGCATCTGTTCATCACATTGGTAAAAAATGAATTTTTATTGTTACTTTTTTCTTGATAAAAAAGTAACCAAAAAATCAAGCCCTCAGTAAAAAGTTGCAGCAATCACCTGTTAGAGCTGTAAAAACAGAACTCACCCGCTGCGCGGGTTCAAACAAGCTGTTTTTCTAATCAGCTTTAATAGGTGATTGCCC
>NZ_JAACGD010000173.1 GCF_022810445.1 Candidatus Cardinium sp. cBcalN2
AAATATCAACTACTACAACTTATATCTTGGTTTTTGTCTTTTCTTATAGGTTTTAATTTTTTCTTTATTTCGCTTAACGCAGCTTGTATACCTTGCAGTTCCTGCTCTATTGTTACTGTTTTCCCTACGATTTCAAGGTCTTGTAGCTCTTTTTCTATTGCCTGCAAGATCAGAGACACTTCCTTATTTTTTCTTAGATTTTTTATGCTTTTAATTAAAATCTCTATGCCCTCTTTTAATTTTTTTATTCTATGTTTCATATCTCGCTGAATATCTTGAGATGACAAGCCATTTGAAAGTTGATTTGGAGCATTTATACATGATAATGCACTATGATTTTGCAACGTTTCTGTTTTTTTTGAGTTATTAGAGCTTTCAGCTACTTGGTCGATCTTTCTTTTCGTATTTGCTTTATTTTCCTTATTTTCGTTATTGTCCTCTGTGCTTGTACTTTTATTTTTACTTTTATTTTTACGTTTTGTTAATTGCCCCTTATCAACCTCGAGATTGTAGGTTATTTCTCTATTTTCATCCTGATTGCCTGTTATTATATTTTCGTTGTTTCCCTTTTTGTTTTCGTTTGTCTGGTCTAATCTTGGTTTGGCTAACCTATTACCAGGTTTAGTGTCAATACTTGTGACATTTTTTACTACAACATCTGATTGGTTCGATTTATTACTACCTTTTATAGGTGGTTCAACTGTCACTGGGCCCTGTTCTGTTCTTGAGGCTTTGGGTTGCACATTGGCTTGCGGCGATGTTGTTTCCTCCAATCTATGTTTAGAGTTAGCGTTCTCTTTTACCTCTTTGGCTTTTGCCTCTTCTTCTGTTGTATCTTCCTCTGTTGCCTTTTCCTCTGTTGTATCTTCCTCTTTTTCATCTTGATCAAGAATATAGCTTGGATTTTCTACACCTTCACTTTCACATTTCTGCTGTAATGAACTACATGATTTTATCTCTTTTTTGGGGTTACAGAAACTCGAGCCAGCTAAGACTAAAAAAGCGCAATACAATGAACGGAAATTCGTTGCTAAGATTTTTATAGTTTTGTTTTTTTTCGTTTTCATGTTCTTTTTCTCGCTATTATTATAATGATTTACAATATAATTTTATGGATTTATGAAAGCTTGAATAGGTCAACGCTCTATTGAATAGATCATATCTAAGATTAGTAGGGCTTATGCTTTGTATAACTTATCCACAATAGATAGTATGCAAATTTATATAATAATACAAGTCCACTTGGGAGGGATGTGCACGGCATTGTTAAAACATGAATTTTTAAAATTATTTTTTGCTTAATCAAAAAGTAGCCCTAAAAATCAAGCCTTGGGTAAAAAGTATAATCATATTTACTTTCTTAGCATTGGTATACTGGGTTATATTGCTCAATAGATAACATTTAACCGTTTGTTGTAAGGTTTTTTAATTATTGATTTATTTTTTTTGGATTTGTTATTATTTTTTTGTAATGTAACAAATGAGAATAAAAAGCAAGTATCTTGTTGTCATGACTCTATTAAGGTTTCTTTTTTGCCTTATTAAACATTTAGGCAGGTGAGATCAATACGAATACCTTATGAGGGAATTATTTAGGGTATTACCTAAAAGTCTTCTGCTGAATGGTCATTTATAGCATACAATTCAATATCAATACTATGAATAAAAAATACACATGCGCTAGACTTAGTCTATTTATCGGGTTATTTAGCCTATATACCTTATCTTCTTGTCTTCCTTGCCTGCATAGAAGAGAATCATTGGGGATGCATCAGCAGCAACGAAATGGTCCGTTTGATCAACCAGAAAGAAGAGTTAGTGACTGTTTAATAAAATTTGTACCCATGCTAATAGGGATAGCATGGGTGACTTTTTTCCCCCTTTGGATCATGTTTCGCCAAGGCAGGTTATCTGGTATGTCTGCTACGCAGACTAACACTTCTATGCTTAATCAAACAGTAGCATCTCAACCAGGCCAACCATTCGTTAATGATAGTATTATACTAGTACAACTATATGAATGGAACCAAACACTAAACTCAACTCAGCTTTAGCCCAGTTTAATCCTAGTAACTCTGCCTCTCTAGAAGTTGTATAAGAGTTGGAACAGGTATCATCCAATGACCTAAATAAACCTAGGATAGATTACTTGGTTTTATGGCACATGTAGATGTCACTTGGCCACTTACCGGTTAACCTTGATTTGTAGTAGTTGATATTT
>NZ_JAACGD010000174.1 GCF_022810445.1 Candidatus Cardinium sp. cBcalN2
TGCATGAACAGATACAAATAAAAACTCCTTACGGCTTAAATAAATGTACCAATAGTGGTCACCCTTAAGTGTGCCATTGCGGGAACAGATACGATGTGTATGTCCTTGTATTCGATAGAAACTTTTTACGAAACTATTCAAGATGAACAATATTTTCAAGTTGGTTCATTTAAAAAACCAATTGGAATCAATGGTGGCTTGGTAGTGTCATTTTTATATGAGCTAAACGATGCTGAATTATTGAAACTACCAGCTCTTTTTGTAGAGGTAGATTATGTAAAAGTACCTTATTCGATTAAAAATATTACAACCACGCAGCGTAAAAGCATTATACACCTAGATCTGATTTCATCCAAAACTGAGGCCTATGCACTCCGAAACCTACCCATATTTCTTCCACTAGCCCTGAAACCTAAATGGGTACAAAGTATGCTTCCTTATAGTTTAGTAGATGGTTTAGTAGAAGGGGTTGGATTGGGTCACTTGGGCCATATAAAAGCTATATATTGTATGCGAGATCAATATATAATGGCTATTAACCATAACGAAAAAGAACTATTGATTCCCTATGCTAAGCCATTTATAGTAAACATTAATGAACTACAAAAAAAGGTTATGGTAGAACTGCCAGAGGGTTACTTAGAGGTCATGCTATAATTGGAGCATGCCATATTACCTATTGTGCCCTCCCATAGGGCTCAATAGGTAAACAGACTTGAACCACTTATCGAGTTGTTGCATAAGCATCTATTTGTAGCCGTTCAGCGCAGTGGCCAAGGCTACGTAGAAAAAGCAAAAACGCCCC
>NZ_JAACGD010000175.1 GCF_022810445.1 Candidatus Cardinium sp. cBcalN2
AGAGAGAGAGAGTGAGAGAGTGAGGCAGCCTCTCGAGCTATGCTATCAGACTCATGATGGCTGCAATGAGAGGATGATCATGATGACTGAGCCGAAATGATTAGATGATGATCAACAGTCATCATGCAGCTCCTTTGCAAGTGAGCTTGGAGTAGCGTTCCAAATGGGAAAGAAGACGACTCCGAGTTGCGGATTCGTTTTCACGAAACAAAGAGGAGCAAAGAAGAAAAAGAAGAAAAAGAAGAAGAAGAAGAAGAAGAAGAAGAAGAAGAAGAAGAAGAAGAAGAAGAAGAAGAAGAAGAAGAAGACGACGAGTTTGCAATATCAACAATAGATAAAATCGCCAACGGATTCAACCTAAAGTGGTTCGAATGGAAGGCATTTTCATGAGTCGAGACAGAAATTTTACAGGTAGATGTGACAACCAGAGGCCAGTTCCATCAATACACGGGGGAAGCCAAATGGCATGAAAGGCTATCGAGTCAACACGCTATCACGAGCGAGCTCTCAATCCTTCGATGAAAATGAAATATCATTGATGAAAGCAGATCATCAGAAGATGACTGGACATCAAAGTCAGCTTGAGAAGTGAAAAGGAAAGTTTTGGTTATCGCCAGAAAACTCGTCAAGTGATCGCGTGCTGAGGAGCTCGGCCTCGTTCGCTGACGATCTCAACACTCAGAAGAGAGATAGAGAGGATTGAGAGAAGAGAGAGAGAGG
>NZ_JAACGD010000176.1 GCF_022810445.1 Candidatus Cardinium sp. cBcalN2
AATATCAACTACTACAGTTTGAATCTACAGATGATGACCATGCTATGCTTAAAGAAAAAGTAAGGTATGGCCTTGACATGTTTTATCATATTGTCTATGGTTTTAGGATTATTGATCTAATACCTGCCTTTGGTAATCTCGTAGCAATTTATAGTTCTAGTATGGAGCATTCCCGGGAGCAACAAGATCGGTTACAACGCGTACCCATAGAGGTAATCTATTGCTTAACCACTGACCTCTGTTTTGCTTCTTTTATTGCCAATAAGCATACTACACTCGATCAAACTAACAACCAGGTTGGTAACCTTACTAATTATGTAAGTAACTTATTGCAACGAGTAAAAAATTAAGTTTTGTCAGGTGTTTTTTAAACATATTACATGTCGTTTTTCCTTGAGCTATAGCAATTTGGAAAAGATCATGCATAAGATACCCAAAATTGACCATGTTAGATTAGAGCACCATCAGCAAGCAAAACCTACAGCTGAAATAGCCAAATAGCCTCTCGTACGTTTAAAGCCCGCGTAGTGGGCAAGTCCTGTTTTTTTAGCTGTAAGTCTTACGTTCAGCAATGCTTTACTCAGGGCTTAATTTCTCCCCTTTTTTCTGTAGCCGTTCAGCGCAGT
>NZ_JAACGD010000177.1 GCF_022810445.1 Candidatus Cardinium sp. cBcalN2
AATATCAACTACTACAATTATATTAGTTATGTCCTTTGATATTCCTTTGTTTTTCATGATAACTTTTCTGTTATCTACTGCCGTGATAGTTTTTTATTCTATTGGTAAGTTTACTTCTTTTCGAGTCTATGCTGTAGGTAATCGACAATTTTCTACGGCTAGTTTGGTAGCTACTTCATTGGCCACTTTTTATGGTGGAGCCACCTTCATTATTAGTATCACTAATTTTTCTTTGGATCCGTTGTGGATAATGTGGCGATTGCTCGGTATTTTTATTTCTTTCTTTATACTTAGTTGCTTAAGCGTAAAGATGTCTAAATTTATCTATCATATCTCCATGCCCGAGACAATGGCTCGTGTATATGGTAAATATCCAAGGATTATTACGGCTTTACTGAGTGTTTTCCTATCTATTACCCTTGTTGCTACGCAACTCCATATATTATCAGAAGTGATAAGTAGCTGTATAAACTCGGTTAATCCAATATTTGTTACCATGCTGGCTGCCATACTACTTGTTGTCTACACTATACTGGGTGGTAGCCGTGCCGTTGTATTGACAGATATATGGCAATTCATCACTTTTGTGACCCTTATTTGTCTTTTAGGATGGTTTATGTTTACACAAACAGGTCGTTCAATTAAGGAAACAATTGCTCTTATAACTACGCACAAAGAATTTGGATGGAGTGAACCATTGCTTAAGCGACAGAAGTTAGCCTTTACATTTCGCTACCTGGCCTTTATATTTGCCTTTATAGAACCTGGTTATATGCAGCATATTTATATGGCCGCTCAGCCTGCTCAAGCCAAAAAAGTTTGCTTATATGCTGGTATAGTTGGTTGTATAGTTATGATATGTTGTATTGTGACTGGTACATTCGCTTTTCTATGGCTCCCACCAGATTTACCACGACAAGAGAGCTTGCATTACCTATTGACCCATATTTCTCCCTTATGTAAAGGGGTATTCTGTATTTGTTTATTAGCTCTTACGATGTCTACGGCTGATTCTAGGCTCCATATCTCTGCAATTATGATAAGCTATGATATAGTACCTGTAATACTTCCTCTACGGCTTAGAAAAAAACTCTCCTGTATGGACCATTATAAAATAGCTTATGTAGCTATATTACTGATTGTTACATTGAGTATTCTCTTGTGCTTACATATCCCTTATTTTTTCTCCTTACGTTGTTTGACTGACTGGATTAACCGACTTTATATCCCCATGGTAGCTGCTCCATTTATTTTAGCCGTTTTAGGCTTTAGTACCAGTTCAACTATTGCGTTAATTGGTATGGCTACAGGTGCCTTAGCTGTTTCCGCCTGGCGTAAATGGATTGCTCATATATTACGGACAGACAGTAGTTTTTTTCCTTGCGTATTAGTTAGTGGCCTAACTATGTTAGCCCTACACTATGTATGGACACGGTCAAATCGTAAAAGAAAGGGCTCCAAAGTGAGACATCAACTATCTAACTAGCACTGTGGCAGCAACAAGGTATGGCCCACGCAGTTTATTAGCTGATTGTCAAATTAGTAGTAGCTGTTCAGCGCAGTGGCAAAGCTACGTAGAAAAAGCAAAAACGCCCCTTGTAAAATAGTTGCGATCAGCAAGCAGCCCTTACAGCTGAAATAGAAAAACAGCCTGTTTGAAGCCCGCGAAGCGGGCGAGTTCTGTTTTTCCAGGTGTAAG
>NZ_JAACGD010000178.1 GCF_022810445.1 Candidatus Cardinium sp. cBcalN2
CCAATAAATCTTTAAGTGAAGAAAATCTTAAACTAAAAGAACAGTTAGGTCTGACTTCAAAAGCCTCCTCGATTCCTACCTCTAAAGAGCTATACAAGCTCAAACGTAATAGGCCAAAAAGTATACGTAAGCTAGAAGCCCAACCTGGTCACTCGGCTACTACTCGTGTTAAGCTCCCAGCAGATGAAGTTATTAATTTAGGTATTTCAGCAGTATGTTCATATGGTGGTCATGTAGTGGTATCTTCTAAGCCTTACATTCATCAAAAAGTAGATTTACCGGATATTAAGCCCTATGTAATCGATTATCATATGCACCACGGTCGGTGTAGAAAATGTGGTAAACGCTATAGTTCTGCGCTTCCTAAAGGGGTTACAAGAGACACTTTTGGCCCTAAAATCAAATCAGTGATTAGTTCTTTAACAGCCTTTTATAAAAACTCTAAACGGGAAGTATCTTATATCTTAAAAGATATTTTTAACCTAGATATCAGTTTAGGTAGTATATCTAATAGCGAGGCTAGAGTAGCTGCAAAGTGCCAAGGCGCTTACCAGGCTATAGAAGCAACGATCAGAAAAAGTAAATTGGTACACATAGATGAGACCTCCCACTTTAATAGCGCTAAACGAAATTGGGCCTGGATGATGACCAGCCCTATAGCTAGTCTACTTAAATTAACCCATTCAAGAAGTCGAAAAGTTTTAGAAAGTAGTGCCCTAAATGCTAGGGAGCAGATTGTTGTCAGTGACCGATATGCAGTCTATAATTATTTTCCGCCTACTAATCGACAATTGTGCTGGTCACATATAGCTAGAGATTTTGAAAGGTTTGCTCATAGTTGGCACAGTGATGTTAAGGCATTAGGTTTTTACTTAAAGCAAATAGCTAGTGAGCTATTTGTCTTGCATCGATCTTTCTTGAACCAATCTATGGGGCTGGTTACCTTTTTAAGACGCATTAGAAAATTGCGTAAAAGGACCTGGTATGGCTTAAAAGCTATTTCCAGGCTAGCCCGTGCTGCACAAGCTAGTCGTGTGGCTAAAAATATAATGCGGTCAGAGCCTATGCTATGGAGATTTTATCAAGATCCTCTCAATATTCCATTGACCAATAACTTGGCTGAGAGACAAATTAGGCATTACGTGGTATATCGTAAAAATTCCTACTTCACTCAATCTGAAAGAGGCAATAGGTTCTTAGAACGCGTCATCTCTTTGTACCTAACTGCAAAACAGCAAAACCTAAATCCTTTCAAAGAACTCAAAAAAATAATCCAGGAAAAAACAGAATCCAAAACGGAAATCAAATTTCTGCCACAGTCGTGAACGGAAACTCATTTGTTAATCTAGAAAGCTCCAAATTAATCACCGAATATTTCTTCCACTGATACCCATTTTTTAGCCTATCTATGTGATAATCCTTAAAAACTTCTTGTTCACCACTACATATAGTAGCCAGTGTATTAATAAACAGAGACTTGCCAAATCTACGAGGCCTGGCTATAAATTGTAGTAGTTGA
>NZ_JAACGD010000018.1 GCF_022810445.1 Candidatus Cardinium sp. cBcalN2
AGCCCGCGCAGCGGGCGATTTCTGTTTTTCCTGCTGTAAACTGAGCTTTCAGCAGTTTTTCGCACAGGGCTTGATTTTTTGGTTACTTTTTTATCAAGAAAAAAGTAACAATAAAGATTCATTTTTTACCAGTGTCAGGAACAGATACTTCATTTTTTGTCCACTTTTTTATCAAAAAAAAAGTAGGATAAAAAGCCTTTTTTACCAATGTCGTGAACAGATACCTTTATTATTCTTTAAGATTCATGGATTTTTTCCATCCAATAACTACCCTATAAAAGATCGCTAAAATAGCTATGTGAAGCCATATATAAGCCCATCCTACACCTAAAAAAGCTAATTTAGATGGCCATAAAGGAATATGCCCCACCACTAAAGATGTAAGCAAAATCAGTAAAAAACCTTCTTTACGATAAGGTATTGGATAACACCTCTGACCCATATAATACCCTATCAGTGTCATAACAACTGCACCACTCATAGCAGCATATACACAACCCCAATGACCCAAACTTGGTATCCATACAAGCGCCATAGATCCAATCACTAAGCTGCCAAATGCACTAATCCAAACATTATATTGCGGTTGATTGCCTAGTTTAAATGAGGTACTAATGTTATAATAGACACCTAAAACAATATGCGTAAATGTTAGGTACGGTACGGTGTCAACCGTATGGCGGTAGTCTGCTTTCGGAATGAGCATTTTGGCTATCCAGCTTAAATTTAAACTAAAAATCAATAAGCAAAAACAAGATACAACTATAAATAGATGCATCGTTTGGCTATATAATCTTAGTGCTTCTTTTCGATCTGAGTTAGCAAAAAAGAAAGGTTCTGCAGCATGTTTAAAAGCCTGAATCCCTAGTGTTATACATACAGTTAGCTTACAAGAAGCACCAAAGTTGCCGAATATTTCCTCTTTTGTATGGGTACTATAAAAATTATTAGGAGTCAATTTCAGAAATAACCATAGTGGTAGTGTTTCATTAATTCTAAAAAATAGGGTTGTCAAAAAAGAAGTGGTTGCATACCTTCTTATGAGCTGAAGCGTATGGCTATGCCAAACTAAATAAAATCCTTTAAAATTTGGTAATAGAAAGGCTAAAGCAGTTAGATTAGACAATAAGTTGGCCATGAACACAGCATCTAATCCATTTAGAGTTACTTTTAGATTCAAGCAATTAGCTACTATACATTCTATTAATCTTAAACACAAAGGAAAGTAAAGCAGGATAGCAGAAAAAATAATGTTGGCAAAAGCTTGTAAAAATTTCACTGATAAAAAATAAAAAGTCTTTTTTTCTACACGTAGGTTCGCATAGGGAATCATCAGTAAGGTATCTAAAATAAGAATACCAGTCATATAGTAGAAATAACGTATATGGGCTAAATGGTTGGTTATCTTTGCGATCTGTGGTGTATAGATAATCAGGAGAGTGGAAAAAACAAGACTGGTAAGCAGTAATAGGGTTACAATTATATTGAAAGTATATTGTTTGCCTAATTTATGGACAAACCTAAAATAGGTCATATCCATTGCTAAGTCGTAGAAGACATGACCCAAAGCAAGGTAAGTCCCATAGAATTCTGTAACAATGCTATAAGTGCTGGGTGTTAGTCTATGGGTTTGAATCAGCAAGACTAGATACGAACATCCACGTACGATAATATTGCTTATGCTATATATAATAGTCTCTTTACCAAGTGTTTTGACCTTATTTTGCATCTATTATTAGCTATTCAATACCCGTATTTATTTAGACACTGAGGTTCACTTAAGCCAATTGCATATTGCTTTCATGTGATTACCCTGTTGCCTCTTTCATGCCAAGGTAGCAAGTTTTTCCCAGATTAGGTCCTTAAGGTGTAGTATACCCTCTCCCGTGCTAGCAGAGATGAGACAACAGGTGATTCCCTGCGGTAGGGTTTGTAACAAGGTTTTACGTGCTGTTTCATCTAATAAGTCTATTTTTGAAATAACCAATAGGCTGGGTTTGTCTAGTAATGACGGATTATGGGCTTCTAATTCGCCGCGCAACATTTCGTAACACTGATGGATATCATTAGACGTTGCACTAACCATAAATACTAAAACTGCATTGCGTTCGATATGGCGCAGGAAACGCGTACCTAACCCTTTTCCAGTGGCTGCTCCCTCTATAATCCCTGGAATATCTGCCATAACAAAAGAATAGTTCTCCCGATAAGCTACTACACCAAGATTGGGCACTAAAGTGGTAAAAGGATAACTATCAATCCGAGGCTTGGCTGCTGATACCACTGAAAGTAGCGTAGATTTACCCGCATTCGGTAGTCCTACAAGGCCTACATCGGCCAATAATTTCAATTCCAATATGGTCCAACCCTCTCTACCTGCCTCGCCTGGATAAGCGATACGGGGTGTTTGATGGGTAGGTGTCTTAAAATGGGTATTACCCCAGCCACCTTTTCCCCCTTGCATTAAGATATATTTCTTTTTGTCCTCCAACACCTCTAGTAATACTTGGTCATCATCTGCACCTTTGGCTACTGTACCCAATGGTACGTCTATGATAATATCTTTTCCACTTGCTCCTGTTTTACAGCTGTCTCCCCCTGGTTCTCCATTGGTTGCGATGATGTGTTTTCGGTATTTAAGATGGAGTAAGGTACCATACTGTTTAGCACCACGTAAAATGATATGCCCTCCTCGCCCTCCATCTCCTCCATCTGGGCCTCCCTTTGGGACAAACTTGGCACGTATGAAATGAATCAGACCAGCTCCTCCTTTGCCCGCGCGTAGGTAAAGCTTAACATGATCGATAAAGTTGGGTACGGACATGGTCGTTACAATATCAGTCTATCCATAATGGCTTCAATGGCTTGAGTTACCTGGTCTACATCTTGTAGCCCATTTACACAATGTAGTTTCTCTTGGGCCTTGTAATAGTTGAGAATAGGAAGTGTCTCTTCTTGATATATTTGCATACGTGTTTTGATTTTGCTATCATCTTGGTCATCAGATCTTGCTTCAATGGTTGCACGATGTTTAAGCCGTTTGAGTAAGTGTTCGCTGGATACATCTAAAAAGATGACACCATCTATTTTAGATTGGTATTCCGTTAAAAAATTATCTAAGAAAGTGGCCTGTGCCAGGGTTCTAGGAAAGCCATCAAATAACAACAAGCCATCAGTAGGTTGTGCTTCCACCAGCTGCGTTATCAATTGCAAAGATAGACTATCTGGTACCAATTGACCACTATTGATGTATGATTCAATCAATTTTTTGTTCGGCCCATTTTCTGCCATTTCTTGACGCAATAAAGCACCCAAAGCGATGGAAATAAAGCCATATTTTTGAATAAGCCGCTCAGCTTGTGTGCCCTTCCCCGAACCAGGAGGACCTACTAGAATGATATTAAACATAAATCACAATAAAGTTTTTTAACCCAATCTCACTAAAATAAGCACAATATTTGTTAGTGCATTAAAGGTGTTTCTTAAAAAGTTTGACGCAGTCAAGTACTAATTTACAAATGTATGTAAAATATTCGTAGTCCTACATTTCTATTATTTAAGATTATCTTATTAAGAGAGTTCGAACAAGATTGTTCTATTTTGGGTACTGGATACCGTTAAAGGAATTGGGTAATGCTGAACCATCTATTTTTCAATGAATCAAACAACCTTCCCTTCCATGCAACCGTAATAAATATAGATCTTGCTTAAGATGCTCCCGTTGTCTGAACATATACCTAGGTATTTTGTACTTTTATAGCTATGGAAACACCACGTTATACTCCTAATGACATACAGTACCTGCCTACGTTGCCAGGTATTTATTTATTCTATAACCAAAAAGAAGAGGTTATTTATGTAGGGAAAGCAAAAAATATAAAAAAACGGGTAAGTGATTATTTTACTGCTAGTAAGGTACATAACCTCAAAACAGCCCGTATGATTACGCACATTGCCTCTATTGCCTATACCGCTTTAAACTCCGAGTACGAAGCACTTCTTTTAGAAAACAATCTAATCAAAGCGCTTCAGCCACGATATAATATCTTACTTAAAGATGGTAAAACCTATCCCTATTTATGTATTACAAATGATCGATTTCCTAAAGTGCTCATCACACGTAAAACCATACCCCCTTTGGGGAAATACTACGGCCCCTTTACCAGTTCTTACATTATTAAACAAACCTTGGAGGTCATTAAAAAATTATTTACTTTCCGTACCTGTAACTACAACCTCTCGCAAGCAAATGTCACTAAAAATAAGTTTAAAGTTTGTTTAGACTACCATTTGGGCCATTGTAAAGGGCCTTGCCAGGCTTTACAAGACGAAACCAATTATCAAAAAGAGATAGACCAAATAGAGGCCTTGCTTAAAAATAATTTTGCTTCTGTAAGGAAAGTATTAAAGGAAAAAATGCTAGCTGCTGCACAACTACTTGATTACAAACAAGCACAACGTTTTAAGGAGAAGCTCATTATATTGGAGCAATACCAAGCCAAATCCTTAGTGATTAATCCACTAGTGGGAGATTTAGATGTAGTAGCCATTATTTCAGACGAAAATCATGCTTTTGTAGGCTATTTACATATCAAGCAGGGGGCTATTTCTTTTACCCAACATCGTGTACTAACCAAAAAATTGGAAGAAGAAGCCGCTGATCTATTGCCTTTAGTAGTCTGTTCGCTCCGCGATTGCAGTGATAGTACAGCTCCAGAAGTTTTAGTGAATCTGCCACTCAATCTAACGATAGGGCCCTTTTCTATCACGATGCCTAAAATTGGGGACAAACGGAAATTAGTAGAGTTGGCCCTGCAAAATGCTTTATTATGCAAGAAAGATTTTTTGCATCAAAAATCTAATTTTCAAGAAAAACCTAATTTAACACTTGTAAAATTACAACACGATTTAAAGTTAAAGGAAATCCCTTATTGGATAGAATGCTTTGACAATTCTAATGTACAAGGTGACCATCCTGTAGCTGCTATGGTTTGCTTTAAGGATGGTAAGCCCTCAAAAAAAGACTACCGCCACTATCATATTAAAACGGTCATAGGTCCCGATGATTTTGCTTCTATGTATGAAATCATCAAACGACGCTATAGCCCAAAAGGAGCAGAAGCATTGCCTCAGTTAATTGTAATAGATGGTGGCAAAGGACAACTCAATGCGGCGCTACGGGCCTTACAGGAATTAGGCCTATATGGCAAACTAGCCATTATTAGCATAGCCAAACGATTAGAGGAACTTTATTTTCCGAATGATCCTTTCCCTTTGTATTTGAATAAGCAGTCTCCTTCCCTTAAGCTGCTCCAGCAGATTAGAAATGAAGCGCATCGTTTTGCTATTACCTTTCACCGTAAACAACGTAGCAAAAAAACATTTCAACCTGCTTGGCATGATATTCCGGGCATTGGTCCTAAGACATTAGATAAATTAGTAGACCAATTGGGTAATTTTAAGACGATTCAAACCAGTTCTTTAGCCACATTGGCCGCAATAATTGGCCCATCAAAAGCTAAGTCTTTGCATGATTATTTTGTAATTCAAAAAGAGATTACTACTTAAAATAGCTCAAACAGATTACAAAGATGACAACCCTTCTTCGTGCTATAGTGGTTATACCTACTTATAATGAACAAGCCAATATTGAGCTCTTGTTAAGGGCTATTTTTGGGTTAAACATAGGGTTAAATGTGCTGGTAGTAGATGACCACTCCCCCGATGGAACAGGTGATGTGGTCATAAAACTACAAAAAGTTTATCCTGGTCAATTACATCTTTTAAGCCGACCTAAAAAAGAAGGATTGGGTCGTGCCTATTTGGCTGGATTTGGTTGGGCATTGCACTATTCGTATGATTATATTTGTAGTATGGATGGAGATTTTTCGCACGCCCCCGCTGATTTACCTAGGCTATTAACCATTTGCACAGAGCCTAGCGTCGATATGGTTATTGGCTCCCGTTACGTTAGCGGGGGCTCTGTGGTGAATTGGCCTTATACTAGAATCCTACTATCCCGTATGGCCAATTGGTTGTCACGCTTTATTACGGGCTTGCCGATTCAAGATACCACCGCTGGATTTGTGTGCTATCGGCATAGCTTACTAAAAAATATTTTGAATATAGCTTCTGTAGGGTACAGTTTTCAAATAGAGATAAAATTTTTAGCGCATCAACATGGAGCCAAAATGGTAGAAGTGCCGATTACTTTTACCAATAGAGTACGAGGGGTTTCCAAAATGAATTTAAAAATCGCAGGCGAAAGTTTTTTGAGACTGATAGATATGAAATGGCGCAATTGAAGTGAGTCTTAATCGGCCAAGCTATCCTTTTTGCTTTTCTAGCAAAAAATCGCTACCATTTGTTTTGCTTGTTTTTTTATTCACTTTATTATGACTGCTTTTATGATCTCCTTGAATATGCCGTTGTTTACGGTAGCGGTTTTTTTGTTGTTAACCTTAGCAGTAGGTATTTACTTTAGTCGAAAAGAGACTACTTTTCTAGAGCATGCTGTCGGTAATAAGCAATTCTCTACGGCAACTTTAGTTGCTACCGTCTTAGCTACTGCTTATAGTGGAGGTGGCTTACTACGTACGGTAGAGTCTGTTTATAATCTCGGCCTCTGGTGGATAACTATTACCCTTGTAACATGCTTTGATGCCTATATTATTGGGAAATTAGCTTTGCGTATGGGCCCATTTATGCAACACCTTTCTATGGCAGAAACGATAGGCACCATTTATGGTAAAAGCCCAAGAATTATGGTAGCCTTGGTTAGCCTTTGTGGTGCTATAATTGCGGTTACTATGCAAATCACTGCCATGTCTAAGGCTATTACTATGTGTATAGATACAGTTGACCCTAGCATAGCTGCTATTATTTCTACTTCAGTGCTTGTTTTTTATTCTACTTTTGGGGGCGTTCGTGCAGTTACCTATACAGATGTACTGCAGTTTATAACTTTTTCGATAATTATTCCTTTACTTGCTTGGTTTATGTTCGTTAAAACAGGTAAGTCAGCTGTAGAAATTATCTCATCTTTAGAGCTGCATACTACTAAATTTCAATTTAGTAGCTTGTTTAATTGTAATAAGAAGCTAATAAGTATGTTGTTATTGATTTTATCTTTCCTGATAGGCCGTATGTATCCATCTATTATCCAACGTGTCTACATGGCTTCTGGTCCGCTCCAGGCTCAAAAAGTTTTTACTTATGTGACTATTTGTAGTGCCATTATATGGAGCTTTATCATCTTGGTGGGTATATTCGCTTTTGCAGGCGCACCAAACTTAGTAGATGCAGAAATTTGGGCCTATATAGTAAATAGTATTCCTCCTATTTTTAAAGCTTTTCTTGCGGTTAGTTTATTAGCTATGGCAATGTCTACAGCTGATTCTAATTTGAATGTCTCTGCCGTTATAGCTATCCACGATATTCTAGACCATATACGAGGTTCCAAAAATACTGATCAAGCTAACCAGCTTCAATTAGCTAAATGGGCTACATTAGTAATAGGTTTATTATCCATGATGTTAACTTTTTACTGTAATGATTTACTGAGGTTAATGTACTGGGCCCTTAATTGCTATGTACCCATAGTAATTGCCCCTTTTATACTAGCTATTTTTGGATTTCGAGGTAGTGCTCGTACGGCCTTAATCGGTATGGTTGTAGGCGTGTTCACTATTTTAGCCTGGAACAAGTGGGTAGAACCTGCTACAGGTATGGATGGTTCTTTCCTGGCCATGCTAGCCAATGCTTTGGCCATGATGGTTGTCCACTATTGTTTTAAACAACCTAAAGGTATGGGTTGGATTAGGCCTCAGCCAGATGATGCTTTGCATCAGATACAGCAGGAAAAAGCCAGAAAGCGGGCAGAACGGCGAGAAAGCATTAAAAATAGTTTGATACATATCAACCAAACTTTAGCCAAGTTGCGGCCCAGTCATGCTACGTTAAGATCTATGGGGCTTTATGTGCTCATTAGTAATTTACTCACTTATTTTATAGCTTCTATCCCAGATCATGACTATTGGCTAATTCCTCAACTTTTACTAGGTGCTTGTTTTTTAGGCTACAGTACCTTTATCTCAGAAAATGTCAAAGCTATACCATCTTGGTTGATGGGGCTATTGTGGCTAATAGGATTACTATTTTGCCTTCCTATTAATGTGCTTTGGCATTGGTGGCATGGCACCCATCTGCTCTTAACCTTAGGCTTATCCTTGGCACATTTGACAGTAACTTTATTGATATGCCCTATATATTTGGGTATCGTTTTGTTGACCCTAACATTACTCACGGTAATCTACCTTAGTTTTGGCTATGCTACCAAGCCACTCGTTTTGGCTCCATCAGGTGTGACTTTGCTGCTGCTGCTTTGTTTGGTATTAGGCCTACTTATTTTTAGTATTTTTCTTTATCTCAAGGCTAAGAATAATTGTTACGTTAACCAAATCACCTACTTAAGAAGTCAAGAAAAGATTAGCGCATCTCGTAAATTAAAAGCATCTCTCTATGATTTGGCGATGGCCCCAATGGCTGGTAGCGCACCTAAAGGCAATGGTTCTATTTTAGTTCAAGTAGTCCGTAAGATGGAAGAATCTATTTCCTTTTTAGATGGCAATATGCCTTTGTATAAAGAAGATTTTCAGAGTATTATCAATAAACTTTATGATTGGATTACCTATTTTAATAGAAAAGAAAAGTCTAAAAACCATGCGCTATTGCAGCCTACTAAGATTAGCGTGGATAAATTGCTTCGTAAGGTAGAATATGCCCTTACCCAAGAGTTACCTGACCCTCCTAAACTCTTTATAGCACCCATAAAAGCGGCTAATGGGGAACCATTGTCCCATATTGTATGCGATATTTATCAAGTAGTGTACTTATTGGTCAAGGCTATTTTACGGGTTAGTAGTAGGGCAGAGGGTTCCGCTAGACCAGTTGTTAGGCTAGAATTGCATAACACTGCTTTGCAATTTAAGCAAGCAGATCTTATTGATAACACCTCTCCATCCTTTATCGATTTTCAAGCTACTGCACTCATAGTAAGCCAGTCTACAGTTGCTTCTGACATCCTTCCGAAGGTAAAGGAGGTCTATGGTGATCTCATAGATGGAATCGGCCCTCAGAGAGGCCACGATGCCCCCCCGTCAATAGATGTTGAGTGGGATACCATCGGGAGCATTGTGGCTGCCCATTATGGCTATTTACAAACCTCTTCGGAAGGTAGTGCAAAGGCTATCCTAGTTGTACTGCCTAGCGATGTTACGGCTATTCGTGATAAAATGACTGGTAAATTACCAATAGACTGCTTAGCCTTAGACGCCCCTGTTACCCCCAAGGAGCAGGCAGATTCCTTGATGGCACTAATGAGCTTTTACGACCATGTTTGTAAATCTTTGTGTGCGGAAGATCCTATTGATATGAAAACAATTTCAGGTTTACTGTTATTACTCCGCCAGCATTTTCGTTTTAAGCGTCATGTATCCGGCCAATTGTTTTATGTACGTTCAGTAGGAATTGCTGAAATAGTCCTAGAATGGGTTTTTCACTCCCCTAAAGTGGTCTATGCTTCTTTGCTTTATGAATTGGTGCGTCATACTTGTTTGCCTCTCTCTTATATCAAAGAACATTATAATTTAGGCGTTTATGCTTTTGTATCCAATGTCATAAAAATAGACCAACACCAAGATTTAGATCATCCTTCCTTGTTATATGTGGAGAATCGCCTGGAAAAAGCAATTAAAGAAGAGCATGTCCAGCTTTCTGTCCTTTTTATCAAGTTGGCTGAGCGGCTTTATGACTTACGTCATGCAGCAGGCTATAGGCATCTATCTGAGGTAGCCCATATGGCACAAGAAACGCTCACTATAGATCTTCAGATAGCCAATGCCTACTTAGGCTTAGAGATCGCCACCGTATTAGAAGCAGCAGCTCAACAGGCACTAGGGTTTTGTAAAAGTAAGGAGGCAAAACAAGATCAAGATGGTTAACCTTAATCCGGTAGTATCCATCCATTATTATTGTGATTGTGATAGCACCTCGCACAAAAAGCAAAAGTTTCCCTTACTCAGCCCCCTTCGTGGGCTTTAAATAAAATGATTTTCTACTCCGCTGAGAAACAGCTATTTTAAAGATAAAGACTACATTTTACGGAAAGTCCGCAATTGTTTATGGGCGGCCATCATACCTATAATATATTGAATATCAGGTTATTATATATTTATTCAGCGCTATAGCCGTAAGGCCAAAAACCGCCCCTTGTAAAATAGTTGCGATGAGCAATCACCTATTAGAGCTGCTTAGAAAAACAGCTTGTTTGAACCCGCTGAGCGGGTGAGTTCTGTTTTTCCAGCTCTAATAGGTGATTGCCGCAACTCTTTACACAGGGCTTGATTTTTTGCTTACTTTTTTATTAAGAAAAAAGTAAGATAAAAATTCCTTTTTCCTAGGACCACTATAGCCTTGAATGCATATATTTTATATACAACTTAGAAATAGCCTATCCTGAATAGGATATATTTTTAATAGCAAGTTTTTGATAAGAAAGAGAGGCACTAGATTGTTCAATTATAGATAGATTACAATGGATAGGTTGCGCAATAGCCTTTGGATCCGTTTCTACTACCAAGACCCAAGCACATTTCTTGGTTAATAATAAAACATCTTTAAGCTGTGTTCTACAGTCTAACCCATCATAATTTTGCCCCCATGCTAAAGGCATTGCCTTGGCGCCCTGTATTATAATGACTTAAACTTACATCAAACTACTCAGCTGAATAGATACTTATTTTTTTTCCTTAGCAAGCAGTTCTTTAATCTTACCAACAAATAAAAAATCTGCTAGCTCTATTAGCTTGGTATATAAAATATCCTTAGAGCTGCCTTCCCACATTTTTTTACCTTGGTGTAGGAACATGATAAAATCACCTAAAGATAGAATAGTATTCATATCGTGGGTTACTACTACTGTAGTCATTTTATACGTGTAGGTTACTTGGGCAATTAATTCATCTATTTTCAGTGCAGTTTGGGGGTCTAATCCTGAATTAGGTTCATCACAAAATAGGTATTTAGGCTGGTTAACAATAGCCCTAGCTATACCAGCTCGCTTTTTCATCCCACCACTTAACTCATTGGGCATTTTTTGGTGTGCATCTGGCAGGCCGACTTGTAAAAGACACTCATCCACACGATCTTTCTTTTCGGCTGGACTCATATTGGTCAGCACATCTAATGGGAAACGCACATTTTCGGCTATATTCTTCGAATCAAATAAAGCACCTCCTTGAAAGAGCATCCCCACTTCTCTCCTTATTTCGGTTTGTAATGGCTTATTGCCATAAACTAGGTTGCGGCCATCAAAAAGAGAAAAACCTTCGTCCGGTACTACTAAACCAAGTAAGCATTTGACTAGAAGGCTTTTGCCAGTACCACTCGCACCAATTACTAAGCTTATTTGCCCAGTCTTAAATAGACCAGTGATCCTATCTAGGACTATCTTTTGATTAAAAGATTTAGAAATATTCTCAAAGGCAATCATACAGCAGAGGCCAGTTTAAATACGATGACCAAGTAAAACATAAACTAGAAATAAGTCTGCTATCAGAATAGCAATACAACTATGGGTAACAGCCTTTGTGCTAGACTTGCCCACATCTAATGATCCTCCCCTTGTCAGAAACCCTTTGTAACAGGCAATGGAAGAGATAATAAAGCCATAGACCAATGATTTATAAAGCGCTACATGGATATCATATGGCTCAAATTCATTTCTTAATCCATTGATATAGGCTTGAGGAGGAATTGAGGTAAGCCATTTACAAGCAAGAAATCCACCATAAATAGAGAGAAACATCGCAATAATAACTAAAAATGGATACATAAAAATAGTGGCAATAATTTTAGGTAAAACCAAATAGTTATTAGCATTTACGCCCATAATCTCCAATGCATCTATCTGCTCAGTGATTCTCATAGAGCCCAGTTCACTAGCTATACTAGAACCTATTTTCCCAGTAAAAACAATACCAATGACCGTTGGAGCCAATTCAGATATGGTCATATTGCGCACAGCAATACCTACAAAATCTTTGGTTATAAATGGACTTTTTAGTTGGGAGGCTAGCTGGATACAGGTGGCCCCTCCCATAAAAATAGAAATAATACAAATAATAAAAAGAGAGTCAACCCCTATTTGCATACACTCTTTAGCAACTCGAGACAAAAACATGCGATATGGAACAGGGTTGCCAAACATGGCACTTAAAAAAAGTGCATATTTCCCTAATGCTTTTATCATAGCTTATAAGCTTACCGTAGAACCCAACTAACTAAGATTAACTAAATAACATTCTAGCTAATATAGATAAAAATCAGATAGTAATCAATTTATACATATATCTATTTACCGAATGGCCTGAAAATGTATGCTATCCAGGCGCTTAGAAGGCCCCTGCTAAAATATATAAATCTTAAGTTGACACCATTATATCAACAGATACCGCCGAAGTCTATGCTCTGGTTTCAACCTGTTTTTTGATTAGCTCAATGTCGGTTAACCTTGCTGCTTTAGTAAATAGTTGGGTCGTACCATTACGCGTCATTTGATCCGCTTGTACAGGTTTCAGGCCAAATCTACCCGCCATGCCTCCATTTATGGCAGCTAAAAGTTGATAATGCCCCGTATGAATGAGTACGTTGATAACCTCATCTTGGGTTAGGCTTGGACAGCGCATGAGAATGATATAGGCATCAATTAAAAGACTCATCAAACCAGTTCGATCCTTTCCACTTTTACAATTAAATAAAACAGCAGGAATAATCTTATCATGATTTAATGACCCCATAAAAGCTATAAAAGCAATATATATGGCGCAAGTAGTGGCATTCGGATTACCGCTTATAAGCGCTTTGCTTTGTTTTAGGTTATGCCAAGTAGCAGATCCTTTAACACGTTTTTCTAATGCTATTAATAGCTCAAAAAAACGTTTGTCTTTTGGGTTCTTGATATGCTTTATTTTTTGATCTCTAGATTCTTTTGAGTTTTTATTCAAAAATTTAATTGATTTGCTAAAAAAGGTCTTATCCTTTAGCTCATTTGTAAATAATTCACATAAAATGGGATACTGCTTTTCATAGAAACTGACGATATAACCCACTAACTGAATGTATTTGTCATAAACATTAGACGATGTTCCGATGCCATTTATTGATAAATTCATCAGTCGATCAGCACCTACTATCTCTGTTGTATCCTGTACAATCTTTTTTTCCTGTAGGTTGTCAAAACCTGGGCACATTCATGTTATAATTTAAAGATATTACTTCTACATTTTTGTCTTTTTGTTGTACCTGATTCCAATTATCTTTAGTAATCTGCCAGTCAGCACGCCTACTGTTTTGATCTTTGTATTGAATAGGCGAAGCCAATGATCCACTATGGTAATAGATGGCTAATAGTTTCTTTTGATGATTTTTGTCATATTTCCAGAGGCTTTTTTGATACGCATTTCTAAGCCCTGGAATTTTTCGAAGTTGGGTTGGTATATAGTGGTTACCATCTAAAAATTTATTTACATAGGCATTCAGGAACATTGTTTCCAATGGATCTAAATAGCTATACCAGGCTTGTTTTTTCCTGTTTATATAGTCATTTTTCTGTTGGTCTGTTAGTTTGAATGCCTGTTTATCTTCTAGTGCAAATTTCTGGTTTTGTATCGTAAAGATGGTAGTAACGTTATAATGGGTATCATCTAATCCAACATAGTTTTCTGCCAATCTTAATTTTTCGTTTATGACATTCAAAGTTTTATCGTTAAACAATCTTTTTTGTAAGTGTAATACAACTGCTTGATTTATTTTTTTTATCGTATTGATCCAGAATTCTTCTGTTTGCTCTGAACAATCAGAATAATATTTCATAAACTCATGCGCTTTGTGTTCAAATACGGCACTACCCTGGCCATATAGTGTACAAATCTTTGCTGCCGCACGATATATATTTAGCCCTTGAACCACATAGTCTTCTGGGGTGTATAAGCTGATACTACTATGACTAATGTTACCTACCACGCGCGTTAATCTATTCCCTTTAACATCCCATATAATATTTCTTCGTGCATCAGCTTCTTCACGCATCTGCTTAATCAAGCGTTCAAAATCGAAAATCAGATTATTTTTTGCTTGATCAGATGGATGTAATCGAGGTTCTATAGCAGGCATTTGCACATTATCATTACTTTGATAATCAGCATTACACGCCACATTAGCTTGCGTATTATCTGCCTTATTAAGCGCATAACCAGTTTTAGGAGGCCTATTAAAATCAGGATCAAAATGAAACTTAGCATCAAATTCAGCATACCAATCAGCATCCTTATTGGGCTTATAAAGCGCATTTTCTTTTGATTGACCCTCTAAGGGTAACTGTTTATCAGATGCTTGGTAGGTTATAGATATTGGTGCATGTTTAGGATGGTTCTTACACCAGGTCAAGGCTTGCAACCATAGTATCAAAAAAAAGAACTTAGGAGCTTGTTTCGCGTAGGGCATTTTGGCTTTTGTAAAGTATAGTATAGAAGATAGGCATCTACGGTTTAAATGCTTCTATAAAATTTAACAACTTTATTGATTTTAAAATAAAAATACAAAAATATATAGGCTGGTTTTTATTAATTATATAATTAAATTTGTCTATAATACTTTTCTTTTGTACCATGATCTAGCCAATCCTACCTTTTCTATTTTTTATTTTGATCCTTCCAGTATCATTTTGATTATTTGTTACCTTATGTCATTTAAAATTGTATCACCTTATGAACCTGCAGGCGATCAGCCAAAAGCGATTCTAGAACTAGTAGAAAATATCAAACGTGGTCTATTTAGCCAAGTGCTTATGGGGGTTACAGGATCTGGTAAAACCTTTACTATAGCCAATACAATTGAGGCGTTAAATAGACCTACACTAGTCATCAGCCATAACAAAACATTAGCGGCACAACTATATAGCGAGTTGCGTGCCTTTTTTCCCCACAACGCGGTTGAATATTTTGTCTCTTACTATGATTACTATCAACCAGAAGTCTATTTACCAGCCAGTGACATTTATATAGAAAAAGAATTGGCCATTAATGATGAATTAGAACGGTTGCGTCTGAGTACCGTTTCTGCTTTGTTAAGCGACCGAAGAGATGTGATTGTAGTAGCCTCTGTCTCCTGTATTTATGGGCTTGGTAAGCCAGCATCTTTCAAGCAAAATAGCCATTTATTCCGTGTAGGTTGCCAATTATCGCGTAATGATCTGTTGAAATATTTTGTCGATATGCTCTACAGTCGTGATGATAGTGCATTTACACGAGGCCGTTTTCGCGTAATGGGAGATACGATTGATCTATTTGTGGCTTATGCCAACTATGCCTATCGTTTTGTCTTTTGGGGAGATGAATTGGAAGCCATCTATGTCATAGATCCTGCTTCTGGTAGAAAAATAAAAACGCTTCAAGAAGCCTTTATCTTTCCTGCCAACCTCTTTGTGATGAGTAAAGATGTATTAGATCATGCCGTCAGACAGATTCAACAAGATCTTGGTATACAGTTAGCTTATTTCAATCAAATTGGTAAGCATGAAGAAGCCAAGCGGCTACAAGAAAGAACAGAACTGGATTTAGAAATGCTGCGAGAACTAGGCTATTGTACCGGTATTGAAAACTACTCACGTTATATAGATGGCAGGTCCGTTGGAGAGCGTCCTTTCTGTTTGCTAGACTACTTTCCTAACGACTACTTAATGGTTATTGACGAAAGCCATGTGACCATTCCTCAATTCAGGGCCATGTCAGGAGGGGATAGAGCTAGAAAAATAAACTTAGTAGAATATGGTTTTAGGCTGCCATCTGCTATGGATAATCGCCCATTAAACTTTGGTGAGTTTGAAGAAATGATCAACCAAGTTATTTTTGTTAGTGCAACACCTTCTGATTATGAGTTAGAAAATTCTAGTGGTATCGTTATAGAGCAAATTATACGTCCAACCGGGTTACTCGATCCAGAAGTAGAGATACGTCCTACGCTCCATCAAATGTATGATATTTTAGAAGAGATTCAACAGGTAGTAAAAAAAGAGGAAAGGGTATTAATTACTACCCTTACCAAACGTATGGCAGAAGAACTTACCGATTATTTAGTGCATGCTAACATTCGTTGCAGATACATTCACTCTGAAGTTAAAACACTAGATCGTGTTGCCCTATTACATGCACTACGTAATGGTGTATTTGATGTGCTAGTAGGTGTAAATTTACTAAGAGAAGGGTTAGATCTGCCACAGGTCTCTTTAATGATTATTTTAGATGCCGATAAAGAAGGCTTTTTGCGTAATGCGCGATCGCTTATTCAAACCATAGGGAGGGTAGCACGCCATGCAGAAGGACGTGTGATTATGTATGCAGATAGGATTACTACCTCCATGGAGCAAGCCATTAGTGAGACACAACGTAGACGTGATTTACAAATGGCTTATAATCAGCAAAATCATATTACCCCTATTTCTGTACACCCAAAACACACCAGTACAGATTTGGCCGATGAAAGGGGCCATTCTTTTCGGAAAATAGCTGATGATGATAGGGTAGGGGGTAGGGTTGCTGCTGATAGTGATCTGTCTTATGGTCATCAAGAAACGATTGAACAGCGTATTAAACTATTGGAGGATCAAATGTACCAAGCTGCAGAAGCACTCCAATTTTTGGAAGCAGACCGGCTCAAAGAGACTATAGAAGGTCTAAGGAAACAGAGTAATTCGTAGTATTTGCTCAGGACCATAGCATCTGCCTTTTGGGCTTCCCTCTTAATTGTTTTTTTATGTGTCCGTTCACCCAATGGCGTCAACTTAAGGGATGGTTAATTATTTTTATTTGATTATAAGGTTTTTTTATCTTACTTTTGACTTGATAAAAAAGTAAGCAAAAAATCAAGCCCTCGCATTAGATT
>NZ_JAACGD010000179.1 GCF_022810445.1 Candidatus Cardinium sp. cBcalN2
ATCATTTATGCTTTTACCATCAATCCCGGCTGCACCTTGGTTGGCCTTGACTTGTCGCCATGCTTCCCAGAGTACATCTTCTCGATAAGTTTTATCGTATAGACTATAAAATCTGACTTCCTTATTTTGCTTGGATTTAAGATATAGAGTCCTTTGTAGTTGCCGAACTTGTATACTGTTTCTAGCTTTATTGCAATCAGACATTCTCAACTCTTTTAAACTCGTTAACTGAAGTAGGGTCCCTTCCCTCTTGACTGGTTTCCCAATCAATGCTAACGGTACTATGAACCCCGCGGACTTCTGATATGACCTCTATTGACTTCGCTTT
>NZ_JAACGD010000180.1 GCF_022810445.1 Candidatus Cardinium sp. cBcalN2
CAACTACTACAATTTATTTTTATATTTTTTACTATCTGTTTCTACTAAGCCCATCTCTGTGGGTGTAAGGCTCAACTGCCTCTTTTTGTTCTTTCTCTTGCCCTCGCTCTTCCTCTTTATCTTCCTCTATCTCTTGCCCTGGCTCTTCCTCTTCCTGCGTCTGCTTGATAGATTCGTTATTTTCCTCCTGACTCGGTTCCTGCTGTGAGTGCGTCACTGTCTGGGGCATCGAGGCTTTTACTTGTTGTACCAAAGTTTCGTTTTCGTCTCCGATGTGTTCCTGCTCTGTTTGCATCGGATCAATTGGCGATGCAGGATCATCTATGCCCATCTCTTTAGGAATCTGCTGTAGTTGTTCGGGATTGTACACCTGGTGGGGCTCCAATATCTTTTTCTGGACAGCTTTTCTGCAGATAGGACAACCAGGGTTGTGCTCTCCCCACTGGTGGATGCACATAGCATTGCAATCATCTCCTTGTCTACATGATGGTTTTGCACACATACCATATTTTTCTTCATCTGGTTTTTCTGCCTGTTTATGCTCTTTTTCTGCAGAAGGACTAACGGCGTGAACCACACTGGTTTGATCGTGATCTTTTACTGTATCTATATTTGATCCTTCTGCTGTATAAGCGTCATCTGCTTTCAAATCATCCCCATCACTTGCTCTCTGATTATCTTTAGTCAAACCTTTTTGAGGTAGATACACGAAAATATTGTTTGTACTTGCCTGTGTTTCAGATAAATGGTCATATATATCTTTTTTTATTTTTATTCGATTAGCTGAAGAATCATCATAAGGCTCTTGCTCAAGGATATTAGGTCCCATTCCAGATAAATCATATGACCTATCTGGCTCATTTGACCAATTTTTATGACCTCTATTGGGGTCTACCTCTTGCTCTTTTTTTATTTCGGTTACATCAGGCGGATTATGCTCAGAGATAGGCTCATTTTGCTCGCTCGGCCAAACTTTCTCTTGTATCTTGTTTAAAAAACAAGCTCCCCCACTCAAAAACAGCATACCTAATAAGCCGAAAATACGACTCAGCTGTCTTGAATAAGATGTATGTTGCTTATACATGAATTGATCTGTATCTTGGTAAGTTTTACGATATTTTAGTTTTCTTAGTAACTTAAAGAATAGATCTTACTAAAAGATAGGTATTACTGGGTAATAGTGTATATATGTAAGAGCTACAGAAAACCCAAGTTTATGAAAAAAATAGTATTTTAGCAAATAAATTTTGAAAAATAAGATTGTATATAACAAGATAATGCTTTATTGAATAAAGATTCAAATCATTTAGAAATAAAACGGATGTCTATTCTAGATGTAAATTATATATTAACCTGAGTTCTGGATTAGAA
>NZ_JAACGD010000181.1 GCF_022810445.1 Candidatus Cardinium sp. cBcalN2
ATCCAATTTTATGGGTCAGGTTTTAAGTTTAGATCTTATACAGAATCTGTCCAAGCATACTTGAAAGTTTTTAGCTAAATAATCATAAAATAACAACCAAAAAACGCAGCTAAAAAAACATGTTATTATATCTGTAAATCAATACAATAAAGCTCTTAAGTTGACGCCATTGTTAGTTCAGTTACAAGGAAGCAAAAAAGCATTAGAAGAAGAAGGCAATAAAAAAGATGAGGAATTAGTTAGATCCTTTATCCGCTTTGGTACAGGTACAGGGGTATTTTTGTCGTCACTGCCATTAGTGGGCCCTGTTAGGGCAACAGTAGCAGGAATAGGAGCAGCAGATCTAAGTGAGGGAAATGAATTAGAGATCATTAAACAAGTGCTATTATTTGGAGCAGTTGGAAAAGTTTTCGAAAAACTCAGAAAAATACCTATAATTAACCAAGCAGAAGGAAAAGTGCTAGCCTGGGTAAGGAATCTAGTTAATCAGGGGAGAGGAGCGGCGAAAGTTAAAATAAAGAATCCTGTTTGTAGTGCTAACTATGAACGAATTTCAAAAAGAGCTCCAGAAATTTTGCGTGGAGAGATTTCTGAAGGAGGTTTCTTAAACTGTGCTGAAAAATATCTTGGTAAGGGATATAAAGAAGTATCCCCTGGTCGATATTTATCAAAGGATGGATTACGTCAGGTGCGTTATGGAGCTCATGAGACAACAGGAAAAATTCATCATGCTCATTTTGAAGCCTATGATAAAGTAGGAGGTACAGTTGTAGAAAATTCACGTGTTATTATTAACCCAACTAAATAATTGATTTTATGTTGTTTTCTGTTATAAAGAAAGTTCTACTACAACAACATCACTTTAATACAGGGAAAGTAAGGCATTACGTCCTAGGATCTATAGCTCCAGATCCTAAGGAGCTGCGTATTGTGTCTTATCAGAATGATCCTGGCTATTACTTATTATATATAGATGCAAAAGGTAAAGAAATAACAGATACTTACCATGACACTATAGAAGCAGCTATTAAACAAGCTGAATTTGAATTTAATGTTCAAAAAAATGAGTGGGAACTAGTATGATTTTCTATTTTATGTGCGTGTTAGTTATGATTTGATCTGACAATAAAATTAGAAAGGAAGTATTCATTAAAGTGTGTCAAAATCGTTTTTAGCGATTTGTAAAAGCCATTCTTGTTTTGACAAAAGCTAATAAGTTATCAAGGATACATAAATTTAGTTTAATTGAAATCTTTGCTTTAAGTGTAGTAGTTGATA
>NZ_JAACGD010000182.1 GCF_022810445.1 Candidatus Cardinium sp. cBcalN2
GGAAAAGGTGTTAAACACTTGCCATAATTGTTTGCCAATTTCAAAGCCGGCTTTGCTAATCTGGATGGTTGAGAAAGTATAGTGCCAAAAAAAGTGATGTTAATGAGGACCTTTCTTGAGGAATGAAGTTGGTGCAGATAAGTGTGCAGAAAGTCTGGAACTATTTCCGGGAAAGATGAACAGATAAGAGGGGGTAGAAAAAAACTAACTGATTAACGAATTTCAATATCAAACTTTGGAGAAAAAGCATCATATTGAATGAGAGAATTTCCTAAATTCTGTCAGATAAAATTAACGAAATTTTCATGGATTCCGTCTGAATGAAAGTGAAAGTAGATAGACTTCGAGCCTCGGTAATGATGTCTCATAGTTCAAACTAACGAATTATGAGTGATCAGGGAATTTTTTCCAGAATAATTGGCGAAAAATTTGAAAAATTTCTCTACGGGGCTGATTTTTCAAACTTACTTGCAGTGATCAATCAGCTCACTCTGATTCCTCGGTATTTTTAAGTCTTCTCCAATCATGAGAATTTTTTTGAAACTTGCATCAGCTTCTTGCTCCATTTCACGACATGTATCGTTGAC
>NZ_JAACGD010000183.1 GCF_022810445.1 Candidatus Cardinium sp. cBcalN2
TAATCAGTTTGCGAATTTTTTGTGTTCGAGAGAGAGAGAGAGAGGCGATTCCGCAGGGAATAATGATCAAGCCGATAAAAGTGTTCACGACGAGCGAAACCGAAACTCTGATGAAATTTTTCTCTTGTCCTTCGCTTAATAATAATCACAATCACAATGTCCACAACTCGCCAGCCGTCGGTAAGGTGAGACCTTTTTGGGAGGTTCATTCCAGAGCCACTCCTTATATATTAGAAACTTTTTTTTATACCCTATTTTCCATTTCATTCCCATGGTAGTAGTTTAACTTGTTTCCAAAAGTAGGAGTTTTTTCCGGATTTAAACATGTTATGTCATCTGTGTACATCTTGAAGATTTCGTCATCATGGGCTCGTGTATTCGGAAAAGGTCCTGTTCCTGGCATAAATTAAAATTTTCCACTCACTATCTATGTAAGTCTCGATATCTCATTTCCGATGACATTTTCTGTGTAGAACTTTCTCCTCCACGCGAGCTTCATATGAGAGGAGCGAATTTTTTACATCTATATA
>NZ_JAACGD010000184.1 GCF_022810445.1 Candidatus Cardinium sp. cBcalN2
CCGAACAAGTGGATATAAATATGCATGATTCTCACTTGACAGCATTTATCAAATGCCACTAGGCATTATGGAATTCATTTGCAAATCAAATCAGCATCTCTTTTTTTCTTCAGACAAGACATATACATATATATTTACAGTCAAATTTAACCGAATCTGGCTTATCATTTGCCACCTTTACATGACACTTGCCTATCCAAAGTGCTCAAAATTCATCAACACACTCACATAGACAGAGAGAATAATATTATCATGTAAAATGTACATGTGTTAAACAATAATAATAATGAATTCAAGTTCCTATACATATATACACAGCATGCTCCTTTGTATTTACATAATTGAGCTCCCAGTCATTGGACTCTGTTCTCGTTCTGGTCTTTTTGGGGTTCCATCTCTCTCTCTCTCTCTC
>NZ_JAACGD010000185.1 GCF_022810445.1 Candidatus Cardinium sp. cBcalN2
GAGAGAGAGAGAGAGCAAAATGCCAGAATTACCACAAAAAAGAGAGACTAAGAATGAAGCAGTAAAAAAAATTATCATTAGTCCGGTTTGGTGTTACGAAGGGGCAATAATCGTATGTGTGTGTAAAGCCAAGATTATGTGAGGGACTTAATAATAGAGGCATGGTTTAATTGAATTTTAATGCAATTAAAGGGAATGAGAAGAGAAAAAGAAAAGTAGAGGAAGAAAGGAAGAGAGAGAGAGAGAGAGAGAGAGAGAGAGAGAGAGAGAGAGAGAGAGAGAGAGATGGAACCCCAAAAAG
>NZ_JAACGD010000186.1 GCF_022810445.1 Candidatus Cardinium sp. cBcalN2
ATTCCCCTATGTCTTATACGTGGTAAAAATGGAGGAAAAGACCATGTTAGGCATCTTAATCTTACAACAGAGCAAAGAGAACAATATGAAAGGTTAGATCAGACAAAAAATGATTGTGCGCTAAATGGCCTATGAATGGATAATCCAAAGGACATACAAGAGCAAATAGGCAGTCCAGGAGGATTGAGACAAATAGCTTCAGCGGGTATGAGCAAAAATCCCGAATCCTATAATAAATTATTTAAAGCACAAGCAGGACTAAGCCAATTAGCACCTCTTCAAGTGCCTAGAATGGGATGGGTTCATGAACATTTTGATCCTGAGTATC
>NZ_JAACGD010000187.1 GCF_022810445.1 Candidatus Cardinium sp. cBcalN2
ATGTATTCCTATGGTAAACTCTTCACTTGTCATTCAATCACGATTGATAGGGTCATTTGAAAGCAATTGCATGACATTGCATAGTGATTCGTACAACATACCTCCTCTTTCTCTTTACATCTATCTTCCTATTCTGGTCTGTATTGTTGTATTTTTTTGCCAATGTTGCTACATGAATGAGAAAGGGAGCGAGAAGGATTCCTCCTTGAAAGTCAATTGAGGAAAATGAATGTGAAAATGGGTGAAGAGAAAACAGAGGATAGGAAAGAAAAGAGGAAAATGAGACGAGGAAGGTGGTTTAAAAGACTAATTCACACTGTCAACTTCATACTTTTTCACTCTGCTCAGCTTCTGGGATATTCCATAGACGTACACACAACACACAGCATCCAGAATTCTGTTCCTCATCCTTTACACACACACTTTGCCAGACGCTATCGTAGCATCTTAAAATGTTGAAAGGCTGATAGAAACTTGATCTCCATCTCTTACTATCTACAGTTGCATACTGATGCATACCATGAAATACGAAATCATCTTTCTTCCTCTCCTCACTAGAGAAGAATGGAGACAAACAAGAAGGGAAGAGAGAGAGAGAGAGAGAAAAAAAAAATTTTTGATGCAACTAAATTCATTCATCCTTTCCCTCTCTCTTCTTCATCACAAACACATCCTCTCTGTCTGTTAAGATGCTCATCTTCACACTTATCCTCTCTCTT
>NZ_JAACGD010000188.1 GCF_022810445.1 Candidatus Cardinium sp. cBcalN2
TGCTGAAAAATGGAGTAAAAAAGAAAATAAAAAAATAACTGAATCAGAAGTAATGGGATGGATTTCAACTTATTACAATGGTTATAAGTGATATGAGGATGGAGCAAGTGTATATAATCCTTGGTCGACCCTAAGATTTTTAGACTGTGGAAAATTAGAAAACTATTGGTACGAGTCAGGTAGTCCAAGCTTACTCATTAATCAGATGGTAGCAGACCCTGATCGGTTTGATCTTAACATAGATAATCTCCAAATAGAAGCTACCAGAGAGGACCTTATGTATACAGGTAGTAGGAATGAGATTAGTTTAAAGTCTTTAATGTTTCAAACGGG
>NZ_JAACGD010000019.1 GCF_022810445.1 Candidatus Cardinium sp. cBcalN2
ATGATGAAAGTTGTATGACTTCTGTAGCTGTTTTTTAGTATTCGTTCAGGGCAGTCGTAAAAAAGTTTTTTATACCACTTTTTTCTTGACAAAAAAGTGGACAAAAAATCAAGCCCTCAGTAAAAAGTTGCGGCAATCACCTGTTAGAGCTGGAAAAACAGAACTCACCCGCTGCGCGGGTTCAAACAAGCTGTTTTTCTAATCAGCTTTAATAGGTGATTGCCCATCGTAACTATTTTACAAGGGGCGGTTTTCCTAGAATCGCTATATCCTTGCATGCATACTGGCAATTTTGGTTTTGAACCTTCTCTATACTCCTGGTTATGTGTATATTTTAAAAAACACCGCTTGTAAAAATTGTCGATCAGCAAGCATAGCTTACAAATGAAAAGAAAAACAGTTGCAGGGAGGAGGCTCAAGGGATGGCACTTATTTTGCCAGCTGTAAGCTGTGATGGCAGCCAATTTTAGCACAGGGCTTGATTTTTTGCTTACTTTTTTATCGAGCAAAAAGTAAGATAAAAATTTCTGACGGCTTACATGTACCAATGGTAGTCATTCTTAAGTGGACACCGTTAGGTGAACGAAGGAAAGATAAAAAAGGGACTAAGTGGATACTTTAGATAAAATAATTTTTATTTTCGCTAAAAAATAAATAAATTTACAATTATCCACTACATGTTGATCTCGTAGCTCAGCTGGTAGAGCATCTCCCTTTTAAGGAGAGGGTCCTGGGTTCGAGTCCCAGCGGGATCACATTAGACCTCTTCCATAACGCGCTTTAACTCACTCGTTCATTGCTCATAGCCAAGCCTCCCGAGCAAAGATCAAATAAATAAATTCGTTGCGACTCAGTCCTAGGCAACGTAGGAAAAAAGTAATTAAAAAACCTTATTTACCCATCTTGAGAACAGACACTAAAATAAGTCCATCATGATGCATTTTCATCAGGCCCTTGCTGACTTTAGTGACTTGGTCCTAGTTACATCCGGCCGAGTAGTAGCTAAAACGGATAATTTGCCTATAACAGAACTAATTATAGACAGTAGAAGTAAAATCATTACCCCGTTTCCGATTTTTTTTGCGATTGTAGGCATCAATCACAATGGACACGATTATATAGCATCGGCTTATCAAAAAGGCATTCGTCAGTTTGTAGTAGACCACTCATGCAGCCGCTCTATCATAGACCGTTACAAAGATGTGAATATCCTACAAGTAAACCATACCGTAAAAGCTTTACAGCAGTTTAGCACTTTTTATCGATCTAGGTATCACTTGCCCCTATTGGGTATTACAGGTAGCAATGGCAAAACGATTGTCAAAGAATGGATGCATGAATTTTTGTCCAGAAAGTACAAAACCATTAGCAACCCACACAGTTACAACACCCAAGTTGGCTTACCACTTGCCATAAGTTTGCTGCAATCCAACCACGAATACGGCATTTTTGAAGCAGGTATTTCCCAAAGCGGCGAAATGGAAAAATTAAGCTCAATCATGAAGCCAACCCATGGACTATTTACCAATATCGGCCCTGCACACAGCCAAGGCTTTGAAAATATGACCCAAAAGATTGAGGAAAAAATAAAATTGTTTACCAGCTGTAGCACCATTTACTATTGCAAAGATCATCAGCTGATTCACCAAATTCTTCAAAAACGCTATGGCAAGAGAAAAATAGGGGTAAACTGGTCTTTTCATAATTCCAAGGCAGATTATTTGGTTACCTGCAAAGAGCTAGCAGGTCAAACCACCTTACAAATTACCACTTCGACCCAAAATAACACTTTTGTAACCCCTTTCCGAGATAGTGCTTCTATAGAAAATATCACCCATTGCCTAGTCTACCTACTAGACAATGGATTTGACCCCGAACAACTGCAACGTTCCCTGCTACAGCTTAAAGCCATACCGATGCGTATGACTTTAAAAGCCGGTATCCATCGATGTCAAATTATAGATGACACCTATACCAATGACATAGTCAGCCTAAGACTGGCATTAGATTTTATCGAACAACAACAGCCCACTAAACGAACCGTTATTTTATCTGATATAGTACAATCTGCTACACCTGATAACCAGCTTTATCAAGAGCTTGCTGACTTATTGGCCCAACATAAAATCCATCGATTGATCGGTATTGGCCCTATTATAAGCCAATACAACCCGCTTTTTGCTATACCAGAAAAGATTTTTTTTAATAGCGTAGCAGATTGTATAGCACAAAAAATCTCTTTTAGAGATGAAACCATTTTGGTAAAAGGAGCACGTATCTTTCAACTAGAAAGAGTGGTTCAAAAAATAGAAAAAAACAACCACGGAACGATTCTAGAGATAGATATGCATGCGATTCGGCATAATCTCTCCTACTTTAGAAAACAACTACATCCAACTACTAAAATCATGGCTATGGTAAAAGCCGCTAGCTATGGTAGTGGTAGCAGTAGTTTTGAACTAGCTTCTGCGCTGCAGCGCCATGGTGTAGAATATTTAGGCGTTGCCTACCTGGACGAGGGGATTTGTTTACGCGAAAAAGGGATTACCTTACCGATTATGGTCATGAATCCAACAGATGATCAATTGGATGGAATGCTCAACCATCACCTAGAACCAGAAATATATAGCTTAGAATTATTGGATACATTAGCTTGTTTTATATCAGAAAACCAAAACAAAACCATACCTATTCACCTAAAACTAGAAACCGGTATGCACCGTTTAGGTATAGCCCAAACAGAACTAGACCAGCTGATAGAACGGTTACAACAAATGCCTTGCCTAGATGTTGTAAGTATCTTTAGCCATTTAGCTGCTTCACAAGCAGATGCACATGACACCTATACCCACTTACAAGTAGCAAGATTTATCAAGATGACGCAATATATAGAAGCACATCTCTCCATAAAACCTTTAAAACATCTTTTAAATACCAATGGCATACTACGTTTTCCGGAATTTCAATTTGATATGGTACGATTAGGAATTGGGTTACATGGCGTAGGAGTAGATAAAACCATACAACCCCATCTTATACCAGCTAGTAGTCTCAAAACCACCATTTCACAGGTAAAAAATATTCAAAAAGGGGAAGGCATAGGATATGATCGAAGTACCATAGCTAGGCAAGATATGACGATTGCTACTATACCCATAGGATATGCCGATGGTCTAAGCAGGTCATTTGGCTGTGGGAAAGGCAGAGTAGTGATTCATGGTCATACATGTCCTATTATAGGGAATGTATGTATGGATATGGCTATGATAGATGTGACAGGCATGGCGGTAAAACGGGGTGATGAAGTGATTATTTTTAGTGCAGAACATTCAATAGATCACTTAGCCGAAGAGTTGGGTACCATTCCTTATGAATTATTAACCCAAATTAGCCAAAGAGTAAAACGCGTTTATTATACCTAAAATGATTTTTTGATAAAAGTTATTTAGGTGATTTCACTTCTCGTCCTACTAGTAAGCCAGAAATGTCCAGAATGAGTTTTATAATCTCTAAAGAGATAGTAGATGTAGCCGTTCAGCGGACTGGTAAATAATGTATTTTTAACTTACTTATTTCTTAATAAAAAAGTAAGCAAAAAATCAAGCCCTGGGTAAAAAATTGCTGCAATCACTCCTTACAGCTGAAAAAACAGAATCCACGCTGCAACCTTCCTGTCAACTGTTTTTCTATTTCAGCTGTAAGGAGTGATTGCTGATCGCAATTATTTTACAAGGGGCGTTTTTATA
>NZ_JAACGD010000189.1 GCF_022810445.1 Candidatus Cardinium sp. cBcalN2
TACTTTTTGGCCTATTACGTTTGAGCTTGTATAGCTCTTTAGAGGTAGGAATCGAGGAGGCTTTTGAAGTCAGACCTAACTGTTCTTTTAGTTTAAGATTTTCTTCACTTAAAGATTTATTGGTCTCTATTAACGATTTGTTCGATGCTGCTAACGAGCTAATTGATGCCTTTAACGATACATTTTCTGCCATTAATACATCTAGCTTGGACTTAAATAATTCAAGCTCTGCTTTTAACAGGCGAATTTCTGATTCTAAGCCGATAACTATTGATGCGCTAGACTCCATTTAATTCATAAATGTTCATAAATAAAAACTTAACTTAGAAAATTATTCTACATTTAACAACTTTTATTGCCACAGTCGTGAACGGAA
>NZ_JAACGD010000190.1 GCF_022810445.1 Candidatus Cardinium sp. cBcalN2
CGATGAATAGACCTACCCTGTAACGTGTGTATGTTTTTTTTGTTTTCATAAGTATTGATTGTTTAACTAATGTATGCCATATAATCACTACCAAGCAGCTGTGAGCTATGGTAATGGATAACCCATATAATATGGGCTATCCACACTACTTCACCTGCTTAGTTTGCTATTTAGCAAGGTACCCCTTCCCCTTAATAATGAACGGTAATGAAAGCTAGCTATGCATCGTGTGTTCATTTTTTTAATGTAATAAAAAAAAGATAAAAACACAATAAAAAACTAATAATCAATATAATATTATATTTTCATATATTTTTTGTAATAGTATCGTTGTAATAGTATCGACAATGTTTACTTTAGTAATCGATACTACCTAGTCTCATTTTTTGCGTTTCCTGGATTTTTTGTATGGTGACGTGCCGAACTTTTTCTGAGCTCCCTCGAATATTTTATTCTTTTCGTTCAACTGTGGTGTAATGTATTCACTAACCTCACGTTTGTGATTATGGTGTTGGGCGACCCACTGTTGCTCTGCTTTTTCCCACATTTTTACAATAGATAAATATTTACGAGATTTTGCAACAAATTTTGCGGTATGATTGGCACGATTTTTTATAAAGGGATTTGCGCAGTTGTCTATAAAAAACTGAACATTTTCTTCCTTACCTGCAAATGATGCAAGCATTGAAGCTGTGTTCCAACCTTTATCTATTGCATCCAAATCTGCCCCTGCATTTTTTAGGAGTTTCAAATCCTCTACGTTTCCGTCTTCTGCCGCATACATTGTTAGGGTGCGCCCGTCTTCGTCTCTTACGTCTATAGTTTCAGTACGCAAAAGCTCTTCTATACTTTTCTTCGAAAAACTAGCCTCCCGAACCTTATCTACAGCAACCTGGTTAGTTTTAATGCTGACCTCTGGTGGTGGTATAGTGTTTATATCTACATAGCTTTGTCTAGTCTGTTCAAAGGCTGTACGATTGCTATTGGTTGGAACTTTGGTTCCATTGTTATCTAGGGTTCGATTGTTCATTATAACTGCTATAGAACCAGATCCTGCTAGATAATAATATACCCCAAATCCCAATCCCAATATACCAGTACCTGTCCCTACCAGTAAACTCCAAATAAGTTTTGATTTATACCAGGGATCTTTAGCGTAACGAAAAAGTAGATCCTCATTAGGAGTCCGATGATTAAGTGGCTTTGCTTCCTGCGCTTGCTT
>NZ_JAACGD010000191.1 GCF_022810445.1 Candidatus Cardinium sp. cBcalN2
AGCCGATGAATAGACCTACCTTGTAACGTGTGTATCTTTTTTTTGTTTTCATAAGTATTGATTGTTTAACTAATGTATGCCATATAATCACTACCAAGCAGCTGTGAGCTAGGTTAATGGATAACCCATATAATATGGGCTATCCACACTACCTCACCTGCTTAGGCTGCTATTTAGCAAGGTACCCCTTCTTCTTAATAATGAACGGTAATGAAAGCTAGCTATGCATCGTGTGTTCATTTGTGAATCTAGAAAAAAAGAGATAGAAAAACAATTAAAAAGAACTAATAATCAATTTATTTCAATATATTTTTTGTACAAAAAGGGTCTTTAATAGATGCTATAATTTGCTCTAGCTTAAGCCAAGCCAGTCTGCCAAAAATTGGACAAAAAACTAATTCCTTAAAATTCGTAATAGAGATAAAGAATGTGAGATATAACTATTATTGTTTTTTTTATCCAAAATTTTTTCTCAAACTATTGTTTTTTTTAAAAAAATTGTATATAGAAGTTTTTCAAAAAAGTCAATCTTTTTATAGAATTTTTTATTTTTTTATGAACTTAGTAATGCTTGGTATTTAAAATCCAAATTAATTAAACCAGAATCATCATGGCTATCAGATTTATTTTACCTGTTGAGTGGTCTTGTTTAAAATCAGCGGCCTCTCTAGTGCTCATTTTACGCCTATTTTGTACTATTGCTTGCACTAAATATAATAGTAATAGTAGCGACTATATGGATGGAGAAAACGATGAGGAAAATAACTTACTCGTTGGTGTAAACGCAGCAGAAACTCCGCAAACGTTGGAGCAAAATAAAAAAAAGCTATCGAAAAAACGAGATAAAAAGTGCCAGATAGCTGCCGAACAAGAGAGACTCTTTATAGAAATATATAATAAGGGTGATATAACAGCACTCCGCGATTATTTTAATTTCTTCAGAAACAGCAATATGCCTCTTGAATCTAAAAAGAAAGCTAAACTAGAGACATACCTAACTTGTAGTAGTTGATATTTCATCTGACATTTGTTAATTTGTGCTGATA
>NZ_JAACGD010000192.1 GCF_022810445.1 Candidatus Cardinium sp. cBcalN2
CCCCCCTCTTTTTTTTGATTTCGAAAATTTTTTCTCTCAAAAAATCTTTTACTGACCAAGTTTGATCATCTCCGACAAGATGATCATTTCAAATATGTTATTCACTTCTTCCTATCCTCCTGATGAACTTTTTCATCCTAGCAATTATAATTCAATCCGTGTCCATCCACTCGACGATGCTCCACAAGCCTCACCAGCTATGTACCCATGTCGAGGTATTGTATCTCATCAATACCATCAATACCATCGATCTCATCGTTCATCATGCTCAAGTTATAATCTTAAATACTTAGCCAGTAAGTATCACTCAATCATGAATTTTTTTCTTCTCTTTCCTGATCCCATGGATGTAAGGCTTATTGTCGGCTGAAACAGCTCAACGATCAATTGGATGGCAAATTTTCGAGAATATTCTTCCTATTGACTTTATTTTCCCTAATCTAAATCTCATTTTTCTCCTATTCATTCTTGAGACTAATCGAGGGATTAATTAATTCATTTCCAGGATATTTGTCTCCGGACTAATTATATTTCACCAAAATTTTCAGCTTCTGTTTCAACATATGCACGCTCTCTATCTCTCATTCCTCTATATTCTTCAACAATTCTGCATCATTTTCAAACTTTTTGCCGATTCTTCTTCTTCTTCTTCT
>NZ_JAACGD010000193.1 GCF_022810445.1 Candidatus Cardinium sp. cBcalN2
GAGAGAGAGAGAGAGATGAGTAGCCAAAAAATAGGAAACAGTAAGAATGATATAAGTTGTTTTCCGAATTTCAAGCTGAAGATAATCTCTCTAAAATGAGGATAGAAAATCTCGCTTTGCCAATGAAAACAGCTCACGATGAATTTACTCACCAAGGGAGAAGTATCAAAATGCTGAGAATGACAGGAATGTTTCAAAGTGTAGACTGAGCTGTCAAGATAGTATCATCTAGGATGGAGCAAGCGAGAATCTCTTGCTACTGATGAGAAAGAGAGAGTAAGACAAACTCGAAAATCCGAGGCCCTATCTTTAAATCATCTGCGCTTTTAGTTGACACCTACTTAACAGTGTACATGGATAGCTTGCCACCGGCTTTCTACTTCTTCTTCTTCTTCTTCTTCTTCTTTTAACTTTTACTTTGAGCGAAACATTTAGCATGAACTAATATTTCATTTTCCATCTTTTTTTCGGTAGCCCAACAAGCCCAACGAGAAGAAGAAGTCTTCCAAAATTTATTATTATTATTTATTATTAGAGGAACCGTAACCCTTTACACTACTGTAATGCTATACCTTACTACTGCTGGGCCTGTGGAGGGTGAAAAGTATAAGAAGGAGAAGAAAAAGTTGGCCCTAAAACGACCTGACCTGTGGCCTGCCGACCGGCCAGTTAGCTGGTGAGCCACTTCCCTCTTGGCTCTCTGTTTACCAATACCATTGCTCATAAATCATAACTAGCACTCATATTCTCGGCCCACTTTTTGCGTCCCACAGAGCAGGCCATTCATCGCCACCATCAGCCCATCCACCAATCATAATTCAAGTTAATCGGCCATTTTGTTATGGATTTGGAGCGCTTTTAGCTTAGGACCACTAAGCTGGTGAAAAGTTTCAAGATATCAGATAGAAAGCAGGCATGCTAAGGAAAGTTCAGGGAAGGAAAAGAAGCAAGGGGCAAAAGTATTTGGACAGTCAAAAAGTCATTGGGTGCTATTCTAAGGCAACCAGAGAGAGAGAGAGAGAG
>NZ_JAACGD010000002.1 GCF_022810445.1 Candidatus Cardinium sp. cBcalN2
GAGGTTCCTGTTTTTCCAGCTGTAAACTAAGCTTTCAGTAACTTTTTTCATCAGCGCTTGATTTTTTGGCTACTTTTTGATCAAGCAAAAAGTAGCTTTAAAAAATTCATTTTTTAACAGTGTCAGGAACAGATACATCAAGTTTCTTTTTTAGGTACAACCCACACCTTTAGGCATAATCTGCTTCTGTGGGTAGGGGCTGAAAAACAGATGGTTCAAAAACTGAATTTTTACTGAAGCGCTACATTTCTTTATAGAAGGTCATAATAGCCTAAAAAAATGTATTTTACGTATGCATTGTCATTCAAGCCTATCGTTATTCTAGGAAAAACGTTTTTCTAGCGCCACTACACCGCTGGACCGATACTTTTTAGGTATAACCTACATCTGTGAGTGGGAGTTTAATGAATACCAATGGCCGGATTTGTTTGAAATTTTATTTTATTTTTAGGCATTTAATGCCTCATCTATTGTTTTGTATACGTAATTTAATTGTTTGAATTTTTTTTCATTCCTTTTATTCTTATCTGGGTGCAATTCGAGAGATTTTTTCTTGTAAGCCCTTTTTACCTTGCTTAAGTGTAAGACATCATCTTGAGATATACCTAATATTTCAGATGCTTGCCTTATAAGGTTATCACCGATATAATTTATACTATAGTTTATAGTTACTTCACCAGTGCAATCATCATTCTTTGCTAAAACTTTTATTTGTTGCTTACAGCGATCTACTTTAAAATCTATACTGTTTGTGATGTTGTAATTTTGGAGCGTAAATGCCAACTTGTTTTTTAGGTGAGCTATAATTTGTTGTTCTGAATCTCTTATACTATTACTACGACTTGGAATCCCAATACGCGAATTGTGATATTGCTTAAGGATATACCTTAAATCTTTTCTTACGTCCCCCTGAATAATAGTATAGGTAAGCGTTGCAGAGCCTGTATACTGATTGTTCTCAATAGAAGGTTCTGGTAAAACTGTTATTGTTGGCTTAGAACGACTCTTTTGCAAGCGAAGTTGACTTGGATCTATATGTAATTGTAAGAGTCTTGTTACGTAGTCTGTAATCTCTTTTTTTAAAGTCTCATCATCTGTTTCAAACGTTACAATTTCAACTGGGGAGTCAGTAAGATTTTTTAGTATTGTGCTTAAATCAGTTTTCGGGTTCTTTATGGCATAGGTAAGCGTTGCAGAGCCCGTGTACTCATTATGCTCAATAGAAGGTTTTGGTACAATTGTTATTGTTGGCTTAGAACGACTCTTTTGCAAGTGAAGTTTGCTTACATCTATACGTAATGACTGTAAGAACTTTATTATCCCGTTTGTAATGTCTTCCTTAACATCCTCATTATTTGTTTTAAAAGTCCTAATTTCAATTGGGAAAGTAGTATAAGATTTAAGTACCTCACTTAAATCTTTAATAGTAGTAGCGGTGCACACTGCATAACCAGTATAATGCTTTGTTATGCTTAGAGAAGTATCTGGCGTAATGGTTATTATATACTTACTATCACAAGGACTAATTTTAATATTAATCTTCGAAGTATCTAACTCATCGTATTCCTCTTTTAATTTATCTTTAACATCTTGTTCTGACAGTTTTTGACCTGAAATTTTAATGTTAGGTAGAATTTTAATATTAATTATTTTACTTAAATCTAGCTCTAGATGGTTACTTTTCTTTGTATTTAAATTTTTTGTAGTTATCTGTTCATTACTTGTATATTCTTTCTCCCCTGTATTTAAAACTTTTGTATGTATATTTAAATCTTTTTTAGGTATATCTTTACCCTCTGCACGTGTATTTTTCTCTCTATTCTCATTTTCTTCATTTTTTTTCTCCTCTATATTTAAATTTTTTGCAAGTATATCCTCATCTTTTCGATGTTTATCTTTATTGCTTTTATCTAATATTGTTTTATATTCATTGTTATGTTTTTCGGCAGTAGAACTTGATTGTTTTTGGCAAAATGAAAATCCTATTACTATATTTGCCATAAGTAGTAAGCTAAGCCTTTTTTTTTGAAAATTCATTTAATATTATTAGGATTTCGGCACTAGTTTATTGCTTTAATTTTTATCTTCATATCAGAAATTTTTCGCTAACTTACAGCAACTAAATAAAACAATAAACATTAACATTAATAAACATTCTATATATCTATAGATAGAAATTTAAAAACTAAATTTAAAAAAAATAAATAAGAAGCAAAAAAAATAGTAATGTAGTAGGTTCTTTTTATGCTTTCACGCAATCGTGGCAACTTAATAAATCAGCTTATTAACAAACTTTTTGTATCCATTCACCACTGTGTTAACCCTATCCACGAAAATAAAAAACGCCCCTTGTAAAATAATTTCGATCAGGAATCACTTCTTACAGCTGAAATAGAAAAATAGCTGTGTTTGAAGCTCGCGCAGCCGGTGAGTGCTGTTTTTCCAGCTTTAAGGAGTGATGGCAGCAATTTTTTACACAGGGCTTGATTTTTTGGCTACTTTTTGATCAAGCAAAAAGTAGCTTTAAAAAATCATTTTTTACCAATGTCATGCATAGATACAATATAGCCCTTAAATTGACGCAATTAAGTGAACAAATACTTGTTGCTTTCAGGTAGTGGCTCTACATAGCTTGGCCACTACAAATTTTTTATCAATAGGCAACCATAACTACCTCTAAATCTGTTGTAAAAACAAATATATTTTATCATATTATACAGAGAAATTACTAGTAAAGTAAGGTCAATAAGTATTAATATAAACGATAAAATATATGCATTTAATAAAAAACAAATCAATCCCTAACAGATCCGTCTCTTCAAAAATAATCTTTTCAGCAGCTAGCCTGCTTTTTATAAACACTCAAGTGGGGTGTAGTCAATCTTACAAGACTTTAGAATGCCATTCTCCTAAGAGCCCAAATATTATCAAAATACGGCCTATTCCACCACCAAGAATTGATTCTTTGGGTGTTCATGAAACAACAATAACGCAGACTTCTGCGCCTACTCATGTAATACTGTATAATGAAAACAGAATATGTCCTCTGCCTGGTGCTGTAAATGAACTACTACCGCCTAAGCTAGGTAGGTTTTGTTCGCTACCTAGTGACCTAAATGGACTACCACCACTTAAACCTCAAAGAACTTTTGCCTATCATACACCTAAGTCAGAACCTAAAAGAGCCATCATAATGGAAGTGGCAAGGCCCATCCCAATGCTAACGAAAGGTAAACCTACTATTTTTAATCAGTGGTTTAAATCTTTAAGAAAAAAATGTAAACTTAATCTAACCCATAAATTTAAAACATCCCGTGATCATATAAATTAGGCCTATGTCGCAAAAAAGCATAACTTAAAATAACCGTTATATCTTCATTAACTTGATAGGTTGCTTTTATTCAGTTGCTTGAATAAAGGCAACTTTAATCTTTAGTAGACTGACTGTTGCCCCTATGATCTATTGTATAATTACAGGACTAATTGGTTTAGCTATCGGCTGGTTCATGGCAAAAGTTCTGACTAAAGTTCCTATGGCAACCTTAGAAAATAGCATGGCTAATCTAGAAAAACATTTAGAGGAAAGCCAATGTCAATTCAATGCCCTACAGGAGAAACATCTACAAATTAGTAAAGAATTAGCTGCCTCACTTGCCCAGAACAGTTACTTAGAAAAAAAAATAGCTGAACAAGGGCAATCTGTTGAGCAGCTCCAGGCCCAGCTGACCATCCATTTTAAGAATTTAGCCAATGAATTATTAGAAGAAAAAAGTAAAAAGTTTTCAGACCATAGTCAACATCAAATCGAGCAATTGCTCGCACCACTTACCGAAAAAATTAACCATTTCGCTCAACAAGTCACCCAATATAACCAAGAAGGTTTGGAACGAAATGTTGCCTTACGTACAGAATTAAAACAGCTCCATGATCTTAACCTTAAAATCACGCAAGAAGCTGAAGGTTTAACCAAGGCACTTAAAGGAGATTCAAAACTACAAGGGGGATGGGGTGAATTTATTTTAGAAAATATTCTAGCCCAATCTGGTTTGGTTAAAAATAGAGAATATGTTATACAGCCTTCTATTACCACAGAGGATGGGCAAAGGCTTCAACCAGATGTCATCATTCATCTGCCGGAGGGCCGCAATATTGTGATTGATGCCAAAGTATCTTTAAATCATTATGAACAATTTTTTAATAACCAAGATAAGCTTGAGCAGGCTTTTCACCTCAAGCAGCATATTCATTCCATCAGACGTCATATTAAAACACTAAGCGAGAGGCGCTATCAATCGCTCTATGATCTACAAGGTTTAGATTTTGTTTTAATGTTTATACCTATTGAACCAGCTTTTGCATTAGCTATTCAAGAAGCAGCTACACTTTTTAATGAGGCCTACGAACGCAATATTGTTATTGTATCACCTTCAAATTTAATAGCCACCCTGCGAATCATTTCCAATTTATGGAGACAAGCTTATCAGAATCAAAATGCTTTAGAAATTGCTAGGCAAGGGGGTGCCTTATATGACAAATTTGTTTCCTTTGTGGAAGATATTAAAAATATAGGTCGTCAGTTAGACTTAACACAAAAAAACTACCTAGAAGCGACTAAAAAACTATACGATGGCAAGGGCAGTTTAGTGTCTAGGGCACAAAAAATGAAATTGTTAGGGGCACGAACCAGCAAAGTGTTAGATCAGCAACTTATAGATAGAGCAGATGAAAAATGAACGTTAATTCGGTATTATATTTATTGTAAATCAGCTATATATATGCTAGCTATAGCAGGTTTTTGCTCTTTTATTCCATAAGCTGTAATTCAAGCTATCAAAAGAAATGTTGTTTACACCCTTATACCATTGTAATAGCAAACCAAAAGCATGCTTGCGTATCTATTCACCCAATGAGGTCAACTTGCGGATTAGGTCGTTATGATTTCCCAAAGAAGGTTTAAAAGCGCTGCTATTAGCATGTAAGCAAGTTGGTAAAAAATAAAAGCTGGAAAATGTAGCTAGACTTGCTTTAGCGCAAACCTAAGCAAAAATGCACGATACGGAAATATTACATTATTCCCATACAAGAAGTAGTCGAATCCGGTGTTGCTTTTGGGGAAAAGTTAGTATGAGCTGCTTATGATTTGGTTGATAAGAAAACTGGTAAGGCGCATTTAACCAGTAGGTATAAAAGAAGAAGATTAGCAATAGACTAATTTATGAGGGAAGAGGGTGTCTAAAAAAATAAAAAAGCTATTGTAGCGGTATATAGTGAGCAGTTAAGCCAGGATTTAATACAGCATATCATTAAAAATGAAAGTAGAAAAAATAGCAAATGATAGATACTTGTGCTCAGGATAAAATGAAATAAAATATAACTATAGTTAATAATGTATAAAATTACTTGCTTTTTTATAAAATTTTGAATAAAATTTCTTAAAATTCTACTCTATTAACATATGCTACATATATCATGAAAAAGTATTTAGTTTTTTTCTCTATTATCGCTTCCTGTGGTGGGTTAAGGGGGCCTAGTATAATAGCTAGTGTTAATAATAAAGAACAAAATCAAGGGAATAATATAGTATTTGTGCCTGCGAATTCTACTA
>NZ_JAACGD010000020.1 GCF_022810445.1 Candidatus Cardinium sp. cBcalN2
CCCTAACTACTGCTACATGGCCTAGGTATGATGCAATACAGAGCGGGGAGGCACCATATTTAGTTTTTTTATTGACATCAACTCTTACATCTTTACTTAAAAGTTTAACTGCTTCTACTTTACCATTTTTTGTTGCTAATTGAAGAGGAGTATAGCCATCATGATCCTTTGCATTAAGCAAACAAAATATAGCATGATAATTATCTGAAATTGAATTTTCAAGTAAAATTTTAAGGATATCTATATGATTTGATAAAACTGCATGATGAATTATATTACGTCCTTGATTATCTGTTGCAAATAACATATTGTCCTTAGCAAGAATAGGCAAATAATTGATAATTAAGTTGACCAGGTCTTTTAGGGTTTTTGTTTCAGCTTTGTTCTCTTTTTTTAAATTTGTCGAATCTTCATTCAAACCATATCTAACAGGTAGTTTACAACAATTAATAGCAACTACTAAAAATAGTACCAAACTTAATCCAGTCATTAATTTGGACAATAAAGTGTACTGTATATGTTTTTTATGCATAATGAAGATGTTGTTATAGATGGATAGTATAAATTTGCTATTAGCTCTCATGTTATTTTTTACATTTTTCATGTTACGGAGCTAGAAATCTTATTATTTTTATTGGTTTCACAGGTTATTATTACTTTATTATGAATAAAAAATTTCCCTACAAAACCCTTCATATCATATTTAGGAGACTGTATAAGTTGCATGCTATTGCTTAGATAGGATATCGCGTAAGTTTATCAATTGCTATATAGTAGGATCGTGAGGTTCGGAAACAGCGTTTAATAGGTTACTGATCCAGCGCTGTGGTAAAGCGAAAAAAAAGAAAAAACGCACCTTGTAAAAATTTTCGATTACAACATGTAACCTTCGAGCAAAGCTGAAATAAAAAATCTTGTTTGGAAACCGGCTAGCAGAGAAGTTCTGTTTTTCTAGCTGTAAATGGTATTGATCAAGTATTTGATTTATCTCTCAATTTTTAAATTATTAAAAATAGATACAATTCCAAATAAATATCTTTAAAAAATATTAGCATATAAAAATAGACCTCTTACAAAAGCTATTCGTATAGCTTTTGCAAGAGGTCCCATGAATCCACTTAATTCAAAAATGTAAGAAAACCATGGAGTATGGCTTTAACAATCATATAGGATTAAATAGAGAACTGTTCTATAATAGCTTTTTAAAAGAGGTTTTTTTGCGCATTCGCCCATAGGGCTGAATGGTTAACGTGCCAGATTTTTAAACCTAGCGTAACACGCTAAGAATTTTTTATTTTCAAAAGCAGGGGTACCAGAAAGGGTAATATGGCCTTTGGGAAAAGAGCGGGTAATACCGGCACGACCAACTGCTCTCATATGATCACCCAAATGGAGGTGACCCGCAACACCTGTTTGGCCACCCAGCCTACCATAATCTCCTATCTTGGTCGATCCAGCAATGCCTACCTGTGCTGCAATACCCGTATGCCTACCTATTTGCACATTATGGGCTATTTGCACTAAATTATCTATTTTGGTTCCTTTACCTATGATAGTGGTACCCACAGTAGCCGCATCTATGGTCGTATTGGCTCCAATTTCTACCTCATCAGCTAATTGCACGTTACCAATAGAGGGGATACGCTTGTAACTACCATCTGCATGCGTTAAAAAGCCAAAACCAGTACCACCAATGACAGCACCCGCATGAACAACACATCGGCTACCTATAATGGTATAAGCAGCTATTTTAGCGCCACTATAAAGGGTCGTATCCTCACCAATGGTGACATGATCTCCTACATAAACATGTGGATAAATTTTTACGCCTTTACCTATAACTACATGATGACCAATATAGGAAAAAGCACCTCGATAAATATTTGCACCTACCGTAACCCCCTGACCTATATAAGAGGGAAATTCTATACCTGATTTAGGAACTATTTTTTGCTGGTAAATCTCTTCTATGAGCAGAGAAAAAGCACGATAAGGATCTTCAACAGCAATCAAAACAGCAGATAGAGGTGCAACAGGTTGAAAATCTTTAGGAACCAAAACAGCAGAGGCTTTGGTTTGGTAAAAGGCAGTAGTGTATTGGGGGCTTGAAAAAAAACTAAGCCCGCCAATAGCTCCATCATCCAGGGTACAAAGATGGGTTAAGTTTGTACCCATACAGCCAGCTAATAATTTGCCATCAAAGCGTTCTATTAATTCTGATAGGGTCCATTGCATGGTAGTTATTTTAGAGTAGGGAATCTTTATTTTACTGTTTTACTTTTTTCATCATACTACTACAATAGCCATTTTTTCTTTTTCTTTTTTTGCGTTTACTAATAGTAGATCGCACTGCTTCTTTATCTGACTGATCCAAAACTGATGGGCGGTTTTTACGCTTTTCCGCAAGGCGACAAATCTTAAGAAAAGCATCGATACTATTGGCGCATATTTCCGTTTTACCATCTTCATGGCATTTGTAGATTCGCGAACTATATTTATTTTCAATGCTTTCCTCTACAAGATCAATATAATATCCACAACTTCCATCTATTAGAGCTGCTATACAAAAAGGTTGCTTTATGAAATATAATCTTGTTGTTACAGGCTTACCTTTTCTTCTCTTTTTTACTTTAACCGGTACTGAAATGTCAAGTAAATAACATGATTGATCTGAATTTTGCTTACGGATTAAACTACGCGCGACTTTTTGTTCATCCCCTGAATTGGGTGTAAGAAATCCAAAGAATAGATACTCCCCTATTTTTAAAGTAGGTAGTTGCCAATTTTTCAGGAGTTTTACGTATCCCTTAGGTAGGGTAACGCCATATTTTGTACTGTTCTGTAATTGTTGATTGAAGTAATTGATGACAAGCTCTCTTGTTTTTGTTTTGGCTATTTTTGTTTTTGCTTTTGTTTTCGTGTTTTGTTGTATTATGCTTTTTGGGTTTATGGATAGGCTTGTGCTCTCATCTATATAGCTTTTATACACTGAACAACCATCTAACACCATACAAACAACTACGCAAACAATTTTATAGACATTTAGAGACATAGTATCAACGGAATAATTAAATTTTAACAATAGCTTTCTTGTGCAAAACTACTTTCGCTGTATCGATTCCGAACTGTGGTAAGGCCACTTACAAAAATTAAAAAACGCGCCTTGTAAAATAGTTGCGATCAGAAAGCAATAGCCACCACTTCCTCACAAATTTGCTGGATAAAGTCATCTACAAGAATAGTAACCTGGCCATTTTGTTTACGGACCGTAACAGTTTTATTAATCATTTCTTTTTCGCCAACCACCAGGATATAGGGAATTTTACGTAAAGTAGTCTCCCGAATTTTTTTGCCAATGGTTTCGTTTCGGCTATCTAAGGTAGTACGGATGCCTGCTGCCAATAGCTTTTGCTCTACAAGAACAGCATATTGATTATATTTATCAGAAAGGGATAAAAGAGCTACTTGTTCTGGAGCTAGCCAGAGTGGAAACTTCCCACCAGTATGCTCAATAAGAATCGCTATAAAGCGCTCTAGTGAACCAAATGGCGCACGATGAATCATAACGGGCCGGTGTTTCCCACCATCGGCTCCCATATAGGTCAAATCAAAGCGAATAGGTAGTTGGTAATCTAGCTGCACTGTACCTAGTTGCCAACTACGGCCTAAGACATCTTTAACCATAAAATCGACCTTCGGACCATAAAAAGCAGCTTCACCCTGTACAACAGTGGCTTGTAAGCCTTTTTCTTTGGCTATGGCTTGAATAGCTTCTTCCGCTAAATCCCAATCTTGTGCGTTTCCGATATATTTATCGCTACTAGGGTCTCTAAAAGAGAGTTGGGCCGTATAATCTTTAAACCCAAATAGGCCAAATACATAAAGAACCAAATCAATGACCTTAGCAAATTCTGCTGCTACTTGATCGGAACGACAAAAGATATGGGCATCATCCTGTGTAAAACAACGGGTGCGGGTCAATCCATGCAAGGCACCATGCAATTCGTAACGATAGACGGTTCCAAACTCTGCCAAACGAATAGGAAGCTCTTTATAGGAACGGGGGGCACTGTTGTAAATTTCACAATGATGAGGGCAATTCATTGGCTTTAAAAGATATTCCTCTTCGGGTTGAGCGGTACGAATAGGCTGAAAACAATCTGCTTGGTATTTTTCATAATGACCAGAAGTGATATAGAGCGCTTTATGGCCAATATGGGGGGTAATAACGGGCTGATATCCGCGCTTGATCTGCTCCTTTTTAAGAAATTGGACCAAAGTATCACACAATAGGGCACCCTTAGGTAACCAAAGCGGCAGACCAAGACCAACTTTTTCAGAAAAAGTAAATAGGCCAAGCGCCTTGCCTATCTTTGCATGGCTTCTTTTTTGGGCTTCTTCTCTAATATATAGAAAATCTGTTAATTCTTTTTTAGTTGGAAAAGTGATACCATAAATACGGGTAAGCTGCTTATTGTTTTCATTGCTTCGCCAGTAGGCTCCTGAAATGTTTAAAATTTTAACCGCTTTGATCCATCCAGTATGGGGTAAATGGGAACCTTTACACAAATCGATAAAATCACCTTGTTGATATAAGGTGATGGTACCATCGGCCAATCCTTCTAATAGCTCCAATTTATAAGGATCTTCTTTTTTAGTAAAAAAGTCAATAGCTTCTTGCTTGGAGACCACTCGACGAATAAATGGATCTTTTTGCTGGGCAAGTGTAATGATTTCTTTTTCTATAGCTGCCAGATCTAGGCTATCCGTTGAATAGGGACCTAAATCTACATCATAATAAAAGCCTTGTGCAATAGGGGGACCTATACCAAACTTAACACCAGGGTAAAGGCGCTCCAAGGCAGCAGCTAGAAGATGGGCAGAAGAGTGCCAAAAGAGTTGTTTACCTGCATGATCTTCCCATCTAAGGAAATGGAGGGTAGCATCTATTTCAATAGGCCGCGTAAGATCATAGACTGCGTCATCGACCTGAACCGCTAAAATATCAGCTGGTGCCCCGAGTTGTTGGGCGATAACTAAACCAGTAGTTCCTTTAGGGAATGGCCTTTTTTGGCCATCTATGAGTAGATTAATCATTGTATGCTGTACAGTACCTTACCACTTAATGGATTTGTTAGTTGATAAACATACAATTTTTTTATTAATGGTTCTATATTTCATCTTTATTTTAGCATGAAAAGGCATGCTTTGAAAGAAGATTAATGATATCAGCGGTATTATAGCTAAATTAGCTGGCCAGTTAGATAAATTACAAATCATTGGCTTTCACCTATATGGAAAAACAAATGGGCAACATATAGCAAGAATTTTTAAAGCTACTTTTTGCTTGATCAAAAAGTAGCCAAAAAATCAAGCCCTCAGTAAAAAGTTGCTGAAATCGCCCCTTACAGCTGGAAAAACAGAACTTGCCCGCTATGCGGGCTTCGAACAGGCTGTTTTTCTATTTCAGCTGTAAGGGGCGATTTCTAGTCGCAACTATTTTACAAGGGGCGTTTTTTCTTTTTTGGCGTAGCTTTACCACTACGCTGAACAGCTAATGGCGTCAACTTAAGGGTTACATTTTATTGATTTCCAAATGTGATAATATAACTTTTAGATTTGCTTTTTTGTTTATTATTTGTGGTGTAAACTTAATTTTTTAGGCTATTATGGCCTTCTATAAAGGAATTTGGTAGCCAAAGACTATGCTAAAAGTTTATAAATAAATACAGCCGCAGTAAAATAGATTTTCCTTAAGTTGATGCGATTGGCTAAACAGCTACTATTTTTTTATCGAAGGAGATAAGCGGAGGGCTATACTATAGCTGTTTTTTAAAATATGTACGATGCAACACCAACAACAGACCATTCAACGGATCATCCATTTCGAAGGCATTGGGCTCCATACTGGGAAAAAGGTTAAGGGTAGCTTAACCCCTATGCCGATTGATACGGGCATACAATTTCAACGAATTGACCTAACCGATCAGCCTTTTATAGAAGCTTCGGTAGCCCATGTGGCCGAAACTGAACGAGGTACCCTTCTTGAAAAAAATAAAGCACGAGTAGCTACGGTAGAGCACTTGCTAGCAGCAATTATAGGCATCCAAGTAGATAATATTTGTATTCAACTAGATGGACCAGAGGTGCCAGATCTAGATGGTAGTGCTTTGGCTTTTGTAGACCTGCTGTTAGAGGCAGGTGTGGTGCCACAAGAAGCACCAAAAAAGTTTTTTACCCTCAAAGAACCCTTTCTTTACGACGACCCAGATACAGGTAGCCATTATGCTCTCTATCCGGACAGCGACTATAGCATGCATGTTACCCTTGCTTACAATAGATGGCCCATAGGCCATCAATATGCAACGCTCTCTACATTAGCGCACTTTAAAGATGCCATAGCGCCTGCGCGCACCTTTACCTATTTAGATGAAATTCCTGCCTTATATGGCAAAGGTTTACTACAGGGAGGCGACCCTGCAAAAGCCGTTATTTTCTCTGACCATAAGGACCATACAGAATGGTTAGAACAGATTACCCAATTAACAGGGCACCAGGTTAACCATTTGGTCACACCTGACGACTTATCCTCGTTACGCTATATGAACGAACCCGCACGTCATAAATTATTAGATCTGATCGGGGATCTAGCCTTACTAGGGAGACCTTTACAAGGAAAACTTCTTGCACACAAGCCCGGACATGGCCCCAATATAGCTTTTGCTACTGCCTTAAAGAAACATTTAATAAGGCAAGAAGCCAAATTTCCCCCCATCTGCGACTTACAAGCTAAGCCACGCTTGGATGTAAAAGAGATCAGTAGGCTATTGCCTCATCGTTACCCTTTTCAATTGGTAGATAAAATTATGGAATTAGGTAGTTCCTATATCATTGGGGTGAAAAATATGACGATAAATGAGCCTTTTTTTCAAGGGCACTTTCCTTCCACTCCTGTTATGCCTGGTGTTCTACAAGTAGAAGCATTGGCACAAACCAGTGGTATATTGGTATTGGACAAGGTACCAGACCCAGCCCAATATCTTACCTATTTTCTTTCGATTGATGGGTGTAAATTCCGCCGTATGGTTGTACCTGGAGATACCCTAGTACTGCATTGTGCCTTGCTTTCAGCTATCAAGTTTAGTACTACCGAAAAGCAGTCTGTAGGAATCGCCAAGGTAAAAGGACGTATTTTTGTGGGTGAACATTTGGCTTGTGAAGCCATTTTATTGGCTCAAATTGTCAAACAACATGAAGCAATCTGACATCCATCCTGGTGCTACGCTAGGGAAAGGGGTAACCATAGGCAGTTTTGTAACCATTGAAGAAGATGTGATCATAGGTGAGGGTACTTCTATAGGGCCTCATGTAACCATTATGTCGGGCAGCCGAATTGGTAAAAACTGCCAGATTTTTCCAGGTGCGGTTATTGGCGCTAGTCCACAAGGTCGTAAACCTACTACCTTGCATACCTATGTGGAAATTGGGGACCATACTGTTATACGTGAGTTTGTTACCCTGAATAGGGGTACTTTGGGTAATACGATTGTAGGATCCCATGTATTGCTAATGGCTTATGTACATGTAGCGCATGATTGTATGATTCAAGATCATGTAATCGTTACCAACGCTGCCCAATTGGCAGGTCATGTGCAACTGCACCACCATGCTGTAATAGGTGGCATGGCAGCTATTCACCAGTTTATGCGCATAGGAGCCTATAGTATGGTTGCTTCTAAAAGCATTGTACGTAAGGATGTACCCCCTTATATTAAAGTAGCAAGAGAACCATTACGTTATTATGGTCTTAACTTGATTGGATTACAACGAAATGGTTTTACCCAAGAACAATACCATGCCATAGACCATATCTATCGTTTGATCTATCATAGTACCTTATTGTTACCGCTAGCACTAGAAGCGATAGATAAGCAAGTGGTGGATGGTCAAGAAAAAGAGATGATTCTTTCTTTTATACGCAATAGCCCTAGGGGCATTGTGAAAAAAGCGAATCCTTATGGAGGAACTTTTTAATGGTATTTGTTCAGGACAACTGGTAAAAAAGCTTTTTATCACACTTTTTTCTTGATAAAGAAGTAGGTTTAAAAAACCTTATCAGCGACTGTGCTGAACGGACTCTAAAAAATAATTTTCTAGCTGGAAAAATTATTCGTAAATTTGGTTGGTTCTTCTTATCTAGAAAAAGATAAGTTAAGTACCTAAGTAACAAAAGCAATATATTTCTTGACAGTAGTTTCAAAATATATTTCTTGACAGTAGTTTCAAATAAGTAATTATAGAAAGATGGCACATCCAAAGAAAAGATCTTCTGCTTCCAGAAGAGATAAAAGAAGAACACATGTTAAACTTACCATGCCTGCCCTTGTTGTTTGCCCTATTACAGGTGTGGTACATACCCCCCATCGGGCATTTTGGCATGAAGATAAAATGTATTACAAAGGCAGGGTGGTGATGCATAGAAACAAATGAAAATAATCAAGAGTGCCTCCATTGCAGGTGTGGCTGGATATGTGCCCGACTATGTCTTGACCAATCGTGCGTTAGAGCAAATGATAGATACCAATGATCAGTGGATAACCACTAGAACGGGTATTCAAGAGAGAAGGATTCTAAAGGGAGAAGAGATGGGGACCTCAGTCATGGCTATAGAAGCCGTAAAAGATTTACTGCAAAAAACAGCTACTGATCCTGCTACCGTAGATCTGCTGATATGTGCTACCATTACGCCAGATAGAATCACCCCTGCTACTGCTAATATCATTGCCCATGCTGTGGGCGCCACTCGTGCTTTTAGTTATGATTTACAAGCTGCTTGTTCAGGTTTTCTCTATGGACTAGATACAGCAGCACAGTTTATTGCTTCTGGTAGAGCCCAAAAAGTGATTGTAGTAGGAGCGGATAAAATGTCTTCCATTACCAATTATACAGATAGGGCTACTTGTATTCTTTTTGGGGATGGTGCGGGCGCCGTACTAGTAACGGCCCATGATGCAGCTAGTGGTTACGGCATTGTAGATACCATCTGTAAGGCAGATGGTGCAGGGCAGGACCTGCTTTATCAAAAAGCAGGAGGTAGTAGGCTGCCTGCTTCACATGCAACAGTTGACGCGCAAGCACACTACATTCAACAGGATGGCCAGAACGTATTTAAAGCAGCGGTTAAGGCTATGTCAGAAGTAGTGCTAGATATTATGGCTAATAATCACCTTACTCCAGCAGATATTGCCTATCTTGTTCCCCATCAAGCCAACCAACGTATCTTACAGCTAGTAGCTGAGCGTGTAGCCATCCCTATGGAAAAGGTTATGCTCAACATTGCTACATATGGCAATACAACCGCTGCAACCATTCCCCTTTGTTTGTGGGATTACGAAGATAAACTGAAAAAAGGTGATAAGGTGATTGTAACTGTTTTTGGAGGGGGATTTACCTGGGGAGCTATGTATATGGTCTGGGGCTATGATGGTGTTACAGCTGTTTGAAACAGCTTGTAGATAATAAATTTTTTTGGTTATTTTTTGGTTAACCAAAAAATCAAGCGCTGATTAAAAAAGTTACTGAAAGCCTAGTTTACACCTGGAAAAAATAGATATCTAACAATCTATCTTGTAGAAACAAATAGCCACCATAAACTTATAAACAAAATAGTATGGCAAATACAAGTGATATTAAAAATGGCCTTTGTATTGTGCTGAACAATGATATTTATAGCGTTGTCGAATTTCAGCACGTCAAACCAGGCAAAGGCGCAGCTTTTGTTAGAACTAAGCTAAAGAGTTTAACAAAAGAAAAACAAATTGACCATACGTTTAATGCAGGTGTAAAAATCCATATAGCACGCATCGAACGTAGACCCTACCAGTTTCTTTATAAGGATAGCTTAGGTTATACTTTTATGCATACAGATACCTTTGAACAACTAACTATTGAGCCATCACTCATCCATACCCCCCAATTCTTAAAAGAAGGACAACATGTAGAAGTGATTTATCATGATGATGAAAATGTGGTATTAAAATGTGAATTACCCCCATCTGTTCTATTGCGGATCACCTATACAGAGCCGGGACTTAAAGGCGACACTGCTACTAAAACCTTAAAGCCAGCTACTCTAGAGACAGGCGTAGAAATTAGAGTGCCTTTATTTATTAATAATGAAGATCTTGTAAAGATAGATACCCGCACAGGTCTCTATATGGAGCGTATAAACGAGCAGAAAAAGTAAATATGACAACTAAAGAGATTCAAGAACTGATTGACTTTATTACCAAATCAGGATTAGAAGAAGTTAATATTGAAACAGAAACGATTAAAATCCATATCAAAAGGAGTATACCTATTCCTGGACATATAGCATCCCTTACTTCCAATAGTTTGCCCATTTCGGCTCCTGCTCAAGTAACGGCTATGCCATCGATACAAGACAATAGTCTTGAAACGAATTATATAACCGTTAAATCTCCCATGATTGGTACCTTTTACCGGGCATCTAGCCCTACAGACCCTCCTTTTGTGAAAGAAGGCGATCTTATTGTAAAAGGGACCAAGCTTTGCATAATAGAAGCTATGAAAATTTTCAATGAAATTGAGGCAGAAGTTACCGGTAAGATCGTTCAAATTTTGGTCGATGATGTCTCTCCTGTGGAATATGATCAACCTCTTTTTTTAGTAGATCCAGTTACCAAATAACAATTCAATCCCCTTTTTACTTAACCCATTTGATCTGCTATGTTTCAAAAAATATTGATTGCCAATCGTGGAGAAATTGCCTTAAGCATCATTCGGATTTGTAAAGAAATGGGTATTAAAACGGTTGCCGTACATTCTACGGCAGATAAAGATAGCCTCCATGTCCGTTTTGCAGATGAGTCGGTTTGTATTGGCCCCCCTTCAAGCCATTTATCTTACCTCTCTATTCCTTCTATTATTGCTGCTGCTGAAGTAACCAATGCCCATGCGATTCATCCGGGTTATGGTTTTTTATCTGAAAATGCCAGCTTTGCAAATATTTGCACAGAATATGGTATTAAATTTATAGGTCCTTCTGCTACTACCATTAACAAAATGGGGGATAAAGCCACCGCAAAAGCAACGATGCAATCTGCTGGTGTACCCACCGTTCCTGGTTCCGATGGTCTACTAACTTCCGTTGAAGAAGGGATCCGTTTAGCCAATGAAATCGGGTTTCCTGTATTGCTAAAAGCAACGGCAGGTGGTGGCGGAAAAGGTATCAAATTGGTGGATAGTCCAGAACTATTTCAACAAAAATGGACAGAGGCCAGACAAGAAGCCGTCGCCTCTTTTGGTAAAGAGGGGCTCTATTTGGAAAAATATATAGAAGCACCACGTCATATTGAAATACAAATCGTAGCTGATCAATATGGTAAAGTCATTCATCTATCTGAACGAGATTGTTCCATTCAGCGTAGACATCAAAAACTAGTAGAAGAATCTCCTTCTCCGTTTATGACAGCGTCATTACGAAAAAAAATAACAGAAGCGGCTATAAAAGGCGTAGCTGCTATAGGATATGAAGGAGTTGGTACCATGGAGTTTTTGGTAGATAAATACCAAAACTTTTATTTCATGGAAATGAATACCCGGATTCAGGTAGAATATCTGGTTACAGAAGCGGTTACCGGCTTTAATCTACTCAAAACGCAAATTGAAATGGCAGCTGGCAAGCCACTAGATATACCCAACCTATATCCAAAAGGTCATGCCATAGAAGTTCGTATTAATGCAGAAGACCCTTTTAATGGCTTTCGACCATCTCCTGGAAAAATTAACCACATGCATTTACCTGGAGGGATGGGTATAACGGTGGCCAGTCATATTTATGCTGGTTATGTAGTGCCTGCTCACTATGATTCTATGATTGCCAAGCTTGTTGTGCATGGAAATACTAGAATGGATGCCATGGCTAAAATGAGACGTGTATTGGAAGAGTTGGTAATAGAAGGCATTCAAACAAATATTCCATTTCATCGTGCTTTACTAGAGGATCAGACCTTTCAGCAAGGAAACTTTACTACGCAATACTTAGATACTTTTGACTTTTCACGGCTTAGTTCATTAGAATAAAAAATGCGCTCATTACAAATTAGCGCATTTTTTGGTGCATTTTTACCTCAGTAGTGAATAGATACGTAAAATAGTTATGCTCAGCAAGTGACGGTTACAACTGAAATAGAGATACCTTGGGTAAAGCGTATCTGTTCATGACATTGGTAAAAAATGATTTTTTTTGGTTACTTTTTTCTTGATAAAAAAGTAACCAAAAAATCAAGCGCTGATGAAAAAAGTGGCTGAAAGCT
>NZ_JAACGD010000194.1 GCF_022810445.1 Candidatus Cardinium sp. cBcalN2
TTATTTGCAATTGTATTTATATTTTTGTAATAATTGAGTAACGAATAAAATCAATTCGTTGTTTCATTACTGCTTTAATTAAGTTTTTTTCCTTAATCAGCTTAAGCAGGGGGAATAATCTGTATAGGTTATCGGATTGTTTATTGCGATCATTCTGCTTGGTGATTATGGTTATAATTGTTTCATTACTAGATCAAATTATGATTACTATAAACAAAAAAAATATACAAGCTCATCTACTTTTATGCATCTGGCCCTTAGCCTTTCATGCCTTCGTTTCTTGTATAGGTATAACGCAATCACTAGGTGCCAATAATGCGACAACAGATCAAGCAAAAGATTTGTCCGTAAAGGATCACATGTTCTTAAGTAAAGAGGTTTTAGAAGATCTTGACAAACATAATCTCTCAGCAAGCAGTATAGCATATTGGCTTGATCAAGGTCTAGATATAAATGCAAGTGATGATGAAGGCTGGACACTATTATTCTATGCAGTAGAGCGTCTAGAGTAAAGAAATGGTT
>NZ_JAACGD010000195.1 GCF_022810445.1 Candidatus Cardinium sp. cBcalN2
GAGAGAGAGAGAGAGAGAAGGAAAAAATTGAGAGAAAGTTTTATGAGCAAGGATGAAAGGGATAAAAGAGGAAAAATGAAATAGGAAACCTCTTAAACACATTATAAACGGAAACTCTCTCATAGATAGATAGTGAATGAAAGAGAGAGAGAGAGAGAGAGAGAGAGAGAGAGAGAAAAGTATGAAAAATATCGTTTCCCTTGAAAAAAATTGGGATAAAGATGAGTGAGAGAGAGAGAATAAGCGAGCAGACGAGAAGTGTATCATAATCAGCATCTCACTTTTTCATCCTTCTCATCTCTCATGGAGAAGCCTCTTTTTCTTTCTTTCTCCTCTCTCCTTACACATACACACACCATTGTATTAGAGCAAAATTAATGAATCTCACACTCTCAACGCTTCCGGATCAAATTATGAAATTATCCTGAACATGATGCGATAGGACAATTCATCACCAAAGGGGTGAGAAAAAGAGGAGGAATACAAATGTTGTTGGAAAAAAAGAAGGATAGAAAGGGAGAGGAAAAGGAAAGAGAAGATGAAGACAGTGGATGTTAAGATCTCTTTTTCATATCGTTCTTCTTCTTCTTCTTCTTCTTCTTCTTCATCATCTTATTTTTTTCCCGCTCAACATCATCATCCACCCACTTATAATATAGAACATATTTCATTATTCTTCCTTTCTCTCTCGCTCTTTTAACTTATTCTTCTTCAATATTCATCATCATCTGTATGATATCAAAATCCTTTCAAGAAGTGATCAATTTAAAGAGTATGATGAACATTTACTGTATCAAATAATATTATGAGCTTGATTTATTCTAGTAAAGATTTTAACACACCAATGAGGAATGGAAAATATTTCTCCTCAAGATGCTTACTATGTTGTCTCTGTAAACGTATTCTCCAAATTCTCACACTCAAACAACAGCTCATGCATTCGAGTTGATTGGAAAACTTGATGAATGTCTTTGGCGATAATTTTACCATATGAAAATATACTCATATAGTCACTATGGGGAATGATCAAATATTTAAAAGATATATATCAGATCAAGTGGAAACAAGGAGAGATGGAGAAGATATTTCTCAAAAAAGCTCCACACACTCACAAAACTTAAACATTATCATACAACCCAAAATGACCTCAACCCTAAGGAGTAGAGAGAAGATTAAAAAAGGCAATAGTGAGAAGAGCTTGAGAGCAAGATGATGAAAAAGAGGAAGAGAGAGGAAGA
>NZ_JAACGD010000196.1 GCF_022810445.1 Candidatus Cardinium sp. cBcalN2
TTTAAAAAATTAGCTAAATCCGCTAGTTTTTCATCTGTTTCCCTTTCTGCATCATGAGACGAGATGTAACCAGGATAGCTATCGAATTTGGTTGTAATATTTTCGGAAAGCTTTTGCCAACTCCCATCTTTAGTCCCATGCAACGGAATTAATTTAGCATGTAAGTGGTTCACGCCATATCCTTCAAATACAAGCGCTGTTCTGGCAACTGTTGGAAATTTATGGACTAATAAGTCAGCTACTGCTTTAGCTGCTGCCATTAACTTGTTAATTTCTTCCAATGGATGGTCAAAAATATAGCTACTCAGGTGCTGCTTGGGTATTACTACTGTAAATCCTTTTGTATTGGGAAATATCGATAAAAAAGCCATATAACCTGCACTTTGCCATATGGTATGAGAAGGGGCTAGTCCAGCTGCAATCTTACAAAAGATGCATGCTTCAGGGGCTAAATCAATGGGTATTTTCATTGTTATTTGACGTTATGAAATGATAAGTAAGTCATCCATTTGCTGACGAAATTGGTAAAAGCAACTTT
>NZ_JAACGD010000197.1 GCF_022810445.1 Candidatus Cardinium sp. cBcalN2
CACACCTGTACCGGCGTGCAATCTAGATATTACTCCAATGTTAATAGATAAAGGGGCCAATGTGACTGCAAAAACTAAAACCGGCCAAACGCTTTTATTCTTTATCAGAGATTTTAATGAACCTATTTTAAAGACATTAATAGACAAAGGAGTAGATGTGAATGCACAAGATAACAAACAAATGACTGCATTAATGTATGCAGCCTCACACCAGTCTGTAGAGGTAGCCAAATACTTAATACAACAAGGAGCAAAAGTGGATATGCAAGATAATAAGAAGCAAACTGCTACCGACTATGCAAAGACTGATGAGATGAAGGCATTATTAGATGAGCACAAAGAATCAAAAGAAATAAAAGCATTAAAAGAGTTGGTTAGAAAGCATCCTATGTCACTACATCCAGCCATTGTGCACGATCTTACTAAGTATAATTGGATAGAAGACAGGGTACAATATTGGCTTAATCAAGGTCTAAATATACAGGCAAGTGATGATGCAAGCTGGACACTATTATTATATGCACTAAAGCATAACCCATCTATTGCTTCAATATTAGTAAAGAAAAGAGCTGATTTTCATGCAAAAGATAATAAAAAAAGGACTCCATTAATGTATGCAGTCATGAAGGGATCTACATATATTCATATTGTGAGAGACTTACTAAAACAAGGAGCAAGAGTAGATTCACAAGATAAAGATGATGAAGGTAAAACTGTTTTCGATTATGCATCCGCTTATCCTCAGATGTAGTAGTTGCTATTTCATCTGACAGGCATTAAAAAATTAATGTATATACCTGTCAGCTAAGTTAAGTTTG
>NZ_JAACGD010000198.1 GCF_022810445.1 Candidatus Cardinium sp. cBcalN2
GGTAAGGGCAGTGAGTCTATTAAGTTATATATAAATATCTTAAAAGTTTTTGGGAATGGCCAACAAATGGTAAATGGTAGTCCAAATGAACTACACTTAAAAATTAAAACCTTAGGGGACCTACTAAAAGATAATCATGCAAAATCATCGGATTTAACTTTTGAGCAGCGTCTTGCTATTAAACTTGCTCATAAAATTACAACCGATCCTGATTATCTTGTTATGGTTGGTAATACAAGCAATACCGCAGAACCGCTTGTGGAAGCTATAAAAAAGCTTATTGATGTAGAAATAGAAAAAGCAATTTTGAAAGAGACATCGGCTGGTTATGTTGGTACTGCTGTTACTAGAGAACTCAAAAAAGCTTTTGTAAAGTTTGATAAGGAATTGCAGACCAAGCACAACAGCGCTGCTGTTACTTATCAAGAAATTGAAGATAAAGTCAATAATAAGCTTAAAAATAAGCAAATAGTAAATCAAGATTTTAGCATTCATGTTATTCGTGAAGCTTTTGTGACTGATTGTGAATCCCTTAAATCTGTTATTGAAACGAGCGTAATTCCTGTTATTCAGATGCCTGATAAAAAACTAAATGATTATACCACTCGTTTCTCTAAAATAACAGGTCTAAATTCGCTTAAGTATGACGATCTTGATCAGATAAGGGAAAAGTATCGTGCTGAGTCAGCCAAATAAGCTTTATCGGTTTCATGCTATCTTTTTAGATTAAGTATTTCAACCTGGGGACTAGCTTTTGTTAGCTCCCAGGTTTTTTAATACCCTATCTCTAGTCCTTCTATCTATCTATTCAAGTATCCATTCAGCCCCCACCCAC
>NZ_JAACGD010000199.1 GCF_022810445.1 Candidatus Cardinium sp. cBcalN2
CATGGTTTGACAATTGAATTTCATTTTCTTTCTTGGGAAAATTTCTAAAAAAATTCAGTGATGACAATCTTTAGACAGTTTTCATTTCTTTAGTTTTGGGCGCAGCAAATTCCAAGACATGATTTCGATCATCGCGCAAAGCACTAAAATCTAGAAAAATCTGTAAAAAATATGTTTCAGCAGGCAAAAATGAGGAAAAAATAAACCACTGATATCCGAGCCAAATTGATCCACAATTAACCAATGATCTATCGCTAACTATATTTTGTTACCATAAGTTAAGAGCTGCAAATACTTAAGTACCAGACTGGAAAATTCTCTCCTCTTCTATTCCCATCGAAAGAACTAGCGAGCAAGTCTTGTACGAAAAGGGTTTCTCACTGAGAAGTTTTTCTGAGGAAATGTAATTTGTCTACAAATGATTATCTCTCTCTCTCTCTCTCTCTCTCTCTCTCTCTCTCTCTCTCTCTCTCTCTCTCTCTCTCTCTCTCTTTCTCTCCTTCTCTTTTTT
>NZ_JAACGD010000200.1 GCF_022810445.1 Candidatus Cardinium sp. cBcalN2
ATCTCTGATACCAATTTCTCTCGTTCTCAAGTGGTGAAAATTCATCTTCATCTTGATTGAAAAAAAAGGAGAATATATTCCACTGATTTATCCTCTCCAATCGAAGCTTATTCATCAACAATGATAGAAAGTTGTTGAAGGTTTGAATAGACCAATATTCCATGGTGGAATTGATCCAAACATCGGGAAGATGAACACTAGTCCATCTTATCGCACGTTATTGAGACGCATAAATTTTCTCATTCAACCAATTTTCACACAATTCAGCATCAGAAATGGTTTTGTTTCTCTTAGCAATAACGTGTCAGCAATTCAACATTGCTATCTCGAATACACAATAGCCATCAGTCTTCACCTTTTCTTTTTCTCCAAACACACACTTTCTCTATAATTCAGTGATACTGTCTATAATACTGATGGGATTACAGTTGTATGTAAATCATTGATGCTCCAACTCATCATTCAGCATTCTCTACCACTATTGCTACTACTACTATCGACTTAATCTCAGGTACAATTTTTCTACTCATTTCTCGGTATGCTTTTGTGTATGTGATTAGACATCATCGGGCTTTACCCTCATTCATAGTGTATATGGGAACTCATGTAATGTGACCAACACTACTACAATCGGCTTTCAGGGTGATATGAACAAAGTCCACCGATTCGTTAAGTATTTTCTTCTCTCCTGCCTCTCTCTCTCTCTCTC
>NZ_JAACGD010000201.1 GCF_022810445.1 Candidatus Cardinium sp. cBcalN2
CCTAAGCTTCCAGAAAGAATCAGCTGTATATGATAAAGTATTCAGATTCTCTCTCTCTCTCTCTCTCTCTCTCTCTCTCTCTCTCTCTCTCTCTTTTGTTACTCAATGTATTGCAATATTCGGGAACAATAAGCTTATTCGCTCTACGATTAGCTCATGGTTAGATGCCCAAGAAAGGTTTCCTTTGTAATGAGCTGATTTGATGGAGAAGAGTGATGAACGAGAAAAGGTGATGAAGAAGAATGTTGGAGAAGAAAAAGTATCATCCAGAATGGAATCAGGAGGAGGAAAGAAAGAAGAAGAAGAAGAAGAAGAAGAAGAAGAAGAAGAAGAAGAAGAAGAAGAGAGAGAGAGAGAGAGAGAGGCAGGAGAGAAGAAAATACTTAACGAATCGGTGGACTTTGTTCATAT
>NZ_JAACGD010000202.1 GCF_022810445.1 Candidatus Cardinium sp. cBcalN2
GTTGGAGGGACACTTTACCCCAAAAAAAGCGATCGTATGATCCACTTGATCTCTGGATCACATTCACTTAAGTCCCTCAGATCATCACCAAAATCTTACACACAAGTGGAAATATTTCTCTCTCTTTCCACTCTTTCATGAGAGATTAAAGTATTATGCATATAAGCATCTACCCACTTGTGTGAGAATGATACTAGAGGAATGATATACATGAATCTATCGTAGCATTCAGAATTTGTTTTTACTCCTTTTCACCCTTTTTTCTGCCCAATCTATGTAGAGGGTTACATTGAGCTCATATGCATATTTTGTTTCTTAGTAAGCTGTGATAATCCGTCGATGAATCAAATTGAAGAATGAAAAGCTATCAAAGCTGTAGCTGACTTATAGTGATGTATTCTGAGGGAAAAAAATTCAGGATTGCTGATTTTTCACATGATCAGGTCAGAATTTCTCCAGATTGAAGGGCCGAAGGAAGATCAACTCAGATGAATCTGGAAATCTTCATCTAGAATTTCATTTCATCAGTTCACTTTCAATTTTTGTATGAATACTTGATCAGATATCACTTCCTTTTCTCTCTCTCTCTCTCTCTCTCTCTCTCTCTCTCTCTCTCTCTCTTCTTCTTCTTCTTTTTCTTCTTTTT
>NZ_JAACGD010000021.1 GCF_022810445.1 Candidatus Cardinium sp. cBcalN2
TTTCCGCAACTTTTTACCAGAGCTTGATTTTTTGCTTACTTTTTTATCAAGAAAAAAGTAAGATAAAAAACCTTATTTATTGCACTACTTCGTCTGTTTGATTAGTTGTACTAAAATTTTCTGATAAGCTGCTATTAGGTATCATATTAGTTAGTAACATATGACCTTGATTTAGCACGACGTTAGTTGCTACCTTTGCAGCACCTGCTATTAGATACCTATAAGGTCTTGTTAAGTTTACGAGTTGTGATACAGTAGTTGTTACCGGATCTGAGCTTTCTGTCACATTATCGTCTATTTTATCAGAGGCTAGGGGTATCGTTTCGTTTAAGGCTGTTGCTGTGCTTTGACTCGATTCTGTTGGCATACCCCACAGGGACGTATTACTTATAGTATTATAGACTACAGTTACTCCAGTTGTGGCAAAGTCTGTTGCATTATCAACGAGCGGCTTCATTTCGTTTAAGGCTGTTTCTATGCCTTGATTCGATGCTGTGGACGTATTCGACAATACCCATAATCCAGTACCTACAGCACCTATTACACCTACTGTTGTAAAAGCTATAGGGCGTGCATATCTTTTTAAGCCTGCTTGTACTCCATGTCTATCCCAACCTAGCTTTTGCTTTGTATTTACACAAGAGGATAAAGTATTTAAAGCTAAGAGGCCAGCAAATAGACCCACTCTGCAACGCGTATATGTTTTTTTCATAGTATTAATGTTTAATTGTATGTGATTATAATAACCGCTAAGCCAAATTATGGCCATGCCTAACGGATAATCTATCGATGATATGTACCCTACTTTTGCTTTATTCATAAAGCAAAAAAGAATACTTTACAAGCAGTAATGGACGCTAGCTATCCAGCTACCTTGCACTTTTAATCTAACAAAGAATAGCTATAAATACAAACAAAAAATCCTATAAATCAACATATTTAAATATATTTTCAGTATAGTAAATATGGAAAATTTTTACTTTAAAACTAAACCAAATAGATCATACAACCTTAGCAAACAATAGGTCTCTGCTACCAGCCGTGTTAGGTAAAGCAGCATGCTCCCATTATAAAAAATCTATTCAATCAACTAGTTCAGCAGGTAGTGGTCTTTTTATCGGCTATTTACCGTAAATTACTTCTGTCTATGTATATGGAACTTGATTACTTTAAAAATTATGTCTACACATACCCCCTCGCATAAGATTAAAAAAAGAGAAGCAGTGCAAAACTATACTACACTTATTGCTAAGATCTTACAAGAAGGTCTTAATCAAAGTTATACCCTACAACAACTCTTTACATCCTTAAAAATCAAAGCAAAATCAGATAAAGCAAAAATTAAAAAAGCTTTATCGGAGCTGCTAGATAAGGGTACTATTAAAAAGATAAGAAGAGGAGGTTATCTATATGCCAGCGGGCCTATTTATCTAACAGGACGAGTAGATTATGTCCGTTCTGAGTATGCTTATGTTGTAGTACCTGATCAACCCAAAGATGTACTGGTGCGTCAAAAAAACCTACTATCTGCCTTAGATAAAGATTTGGTTAAAGTTTGCTTGCTCCCAAGCAAAGGTGGCAAGCGGCCAGAAGGCGTGGTTGTAGAAGTTATTGAACGCAACCCAGCACCTCTCATTGGACGTATCATTGTTTCTGGCAACCAACCCCAAGCCATAGTGGAACAAAAACGCATCACTTACACCATTTTATTAGAGGGAGACAATACCTCCATGCTTAAAAAAAATGATAAAGTGGTGATTGCATTAACTTCTTTTCCAGCTAGCGATAAGATCGTGACGGGTAAAGTAGTCCAATACCTTGGCCAGGCTGGTCTACATGAAGTAGAAATGCATGCCATTATGGCTGAATTTGGCTTAAAAGAGACTTTTCCAGACAGTGTTTTGGCAAGCATTAAAAACATACCTACAGTTATCACAGAGGTGGAAATAAACAAAAGAAAAGACCTACGGCATATACCTACCTTTACGATAGATCCAGCAGATGCTAAAGATTTTGATGATGCTCTCTCCTATCAACCCTTAGCCAATGGCCACCATCAAGTAGGCATTCATATCGCAGATGTAAGCTATTACGTTTTACCAGATACCTTACTAGACCAGGAAGCTTACTTGCGCAATACTTCCGTCTATTTGGTAGACCGCTGTATTCCCATGTTGCCCCAACTACTTTCTAATGAATTATGTTCTTTGCGGCCCAATGAAGACAAATTAACTTTTTCAGCTATTTTCGAATTGGATGCAGTAGGCAATCTCTATGACCAATGGTTGGGAGAAACGGTTATTCATTCCAATAAAAGATTTTCTTACCAAGAGGCTCAAGAAAACATAGATGACCAAAGAGGTGATTTTTACCAAGCGCTTACGTTATTGAATGACCTAGCCAAACAGCTTCGGAAAAAGCGCTTAGCAAAAGGAGCCATTAACTTTGAAACGAGAGAGCTAGTCTTTGAACTGGATACCAATGGAAAACCGATTCATATAATACCAAAGCTACGTACAGATGCACATAAGCTGATTGAGGAATTTATGTTACTAGCCAACAAAGAAGTGGCTACCTATGTAGCTAAACTAAAACAAAAAAAGGAGAAAGTAGGGCCTACTTTTATCTATAGAACCCATGACCATCCGGACCCAGATAAATTAAATGAATTCTTTTTATTTGTCAACCAACTAGGGTATAAAATCAACAGCGCTAACATGCCTATATATAAAGCCATGCATCTGCTAGAAGAGGCTATTCAAGGCAAACAAGAAGAGAACATTATACAATCATTGGCAATCCGATCTATGGCTAAGGCGCTTTATACTACAAAACCCAATCTACATTTTGCACTGGCCTTTCGGCATTATACTCATTTTACTTCACCGATCAGAAGATACGCTGATTTATTAGTGCACCGTCTTTTGAAGCATTATTTAAAGGGTGAACGGCTTTATGATGCAGCATCGTATGAAAAAAAATGTCAATATGCTGTAGAACGAGAATACCTTGCTGTAAATGCAGAAAGGGCCTCTGTAAAGTATAAACAAGTAGAGTTTATACAAAATTTAAAAGACGAAATATTTGAGGGGATCATCAGTGGTATTACTGAATGGAATATCTATATAGAAATTCTATCTAATGGTTGTGAAGGGATGGTGCGTCTAGCAGACCTTAGCGATGATGTCTATGTTTTTGAGGAAAATAACTTTCAAGTAGTAGGTAAGCATTTAAAAAAATGCTACCGTTTGGGGGATATGGTAAACGTGAAAGTCAAAAGTTGCGATTTGGATAAACGGTATATTAATTTTTGGTTATGTTAGGGAGCAAGGAATTGTATTTGTTCACGCAATGGCATGAACTTAAGATCTATATTTTATTGATTTTCAAATATAATATTCTTAACGTGACCAACTGGTACTTAGTAATTTTTATGCCACTTTTTTCTTGATAAAAAAGTGGACAAAAAATCAAGCCCTGTGTAAAAAGTTAAGGAATTGGGCAACAAGGGTCTTACCCCCTACCCCTATTCCGAAAAGGGCCTAGTTGCTCTCCAGCAGCTGCCCTCATATACCAATTATTTTTAAACCTTTTATTTATTTTTTTTCCTTTGATAATCACCAGGTTTTCTGCATTTCTAGCTTGTGCACCATGTGTCCAATTAAAAGAACCTGTGATAACATATGCTTCATCAATAATCATAACTTTATTATGAGCATAACCAACTGTTTTGTCAATTATAATAGGAATACCATTTTCTAGTAATTCACGCACCTTACTACCCTTTGTAGTCTGCGCATCTTTATCTATCAATACATGAACCTCTACCCCATTTTGATGCGCTTTTATCAGTGCAGTGGCAATCTTATGAGAGGTTATCACATAAGCCTGTACAAGAATTAAAGCTTTGGCAGCTAGAATCTTACCAACAATAAGATCCATACAAGGATCCTGTGGAGTAAACCAGACTTGTATGTCTAAATCAGAGTTGGATCGACTAGCATCATGGCAAGCGCTATAATTAACCAGCAAACTGCTCAATGCAATGATAACAGTTGCTAGAAGCTTTACCCATGCATGGGTAATACGAGGCATTTTTTGTATAGTAGATTTTTTCATGAATGGTTATATCGTATCGATATACGTCTGATATAAGTAAACTAAAAATAGCTTTTTTACTAACGCCATAAACAGCCAATGGTGTTTTTTCTTTTTGTGCATGGTCCTGCCATAATGGTGAATGAATACCATGGTTGTTAAAAACTAATTAAAAGTTGTATGGTTCCATCATGTCTGCCTCTATTGCATCTACTGGTTGTAGTTGATTTTATTGTAGATAGATCATCGGATGAATATATAAAACTATATCTAATTTCGAAACGAACCGACTCCATAGGCCGGGAGCAAATTAACCAAGTCGTAGCAAAGCCATGACCATAATAGGGGCGAAACTGAGTGCCACTATATAATGGATTAGGCAGATAAAAGTATAACCTGGTAGCATAGTTGTCCGTGTTAAAGTAGATGAGTTTACAAACAAATTGCCATTTATTTACTTTCCACTTTTGTGTGCTAGATAAGGCATAACCATCATGAGTTTTCCCTAAAAACGTATAGCGGGTATATTGTACTACGCAATGGGTCCGCCAATAATGGGTAAGCTGGTGATCTATCTTACACTTCAAACTGTTTTGGGTAGCTATTGCAACAGTTATTGCATCTGACTGATTATTTTCTTTTACTTTAGGCTTATTTCTTGGATTGTTATGCAGCTTATGTTGCATCACCCATATTGTTTTACGGCTCAAAGCATAACTAGAACGTGTCATTAAGCGATGGCCAATACGCGAGATGGCTAACTGTGGCTTAGGAGATAAAGTAGCAAAAAAATGGCCACTCGTTGTGAGTTGCCAGCTGGATAAAGGCGTAAAGATCAAGCCCAAATAAGTTCCTTTTTCATTTGCATGATCTGTAGTATAACGTTTAAAGGGATGACCATATGGGCTATAAAATCCTTGACCATAGTAATATAATGCAAGGGCAAGATCAACATAGCGAGAAAAGCTTATAATAGACCCTGTAATCACCGCTTTTGATTTTTTTGCTTGAATAGTATGTGGCAAGGTCAGCCCTGCCTCTCCAAAAAAGAGCACGTTTTTCCATAACAGACGATAAAATAAACTACCAGCAGATTGTTTTTGCCATAAATAGCATTTAGTGGCTGCTTCCTTTCGTACAATAGGTAGGTCGTAATGATTATAAAGCAGATTGATACCCAATTCCGTTTGATTTCTATCATACTGCTTGCGTATAGTACATCCCAAGACCTGTTCATGCAGGGTTCCTTTTTTATCTAATTGATGGATGGTATCATACTTACCAGTGTCATCTATGCGCTTGCTATAGGGTTTATGGTCTTGATCTAGTTGGATAGTAGCATCTAGATGATTGTTTGCATAAAATCCGGTTAACTCAATAGGCCCTAGATCGGATGTGATGGCTAGACCACGCAAACCAGTACGCCTAATTCCCTTATAGGGACGAATGCCCAGGTTATTAGACCAGATGATAGAAGTGATTGAATCGCCTAGCTGCTTATAACCTGGACTCAATAGCAAGCCTTGTCCATAGCCAATTTGATAATCACCAATGATTATCCGTTTAATTGTTTTTTTATGTTTTACCATTAGAAAAATAGACCATAGATTAAATCCATAACGGTAGGTAGCATGATCCCAGCAAAAAGCTTCTCCTGCTTGTTTTCTAGCAGTGATACCCCATGTTATATCATTTAGATGGTTACAAGTAAGTTGTACCATACATTTAGCTAAATTACCTAAGGTAGGTAGCTGTTTACCAGTCCTTTGGCTCAAGGAAGGTGCATAACGAAATAAAAAATAATGATAGTTACTTTGATTAATTTTTGGATAATGTGATGGTAGGTGGTCGTTTTCAACTACATAGACAAAAGGTAAAAGCAAGGCTATCGTGGTTAAATCAAAACCAGGAATAGCCTGTAGCTCGTATCTAGAATAAAGCGGCCCTGTAGCAGCTACATGATTAAAAAAACTTTTTATTTGTTCTATAGATAAAATACCCAATGCGCCCAATGATGCTGCTGTTACCTTATTTAAATCTAGTGGGGTAGCATAAGCTTCTCGGAGAGCTTCTTTAATAGATTGAAAGTCTGCTTCTTCCACAAAATTCTGCCGCTGGTAGATCGCGTGTATATAATCATCAAAAGTAACCAAACGGGTTAAAGTCGAAGGAAAAGCCAAGCATACTTTTGAAACCAACAGTATAAAACAAATAAGCCACCTGCACATCTTCGCATTTGTAAGGTACTTAAAAAATAAGCGCTGCTTTGGATAGGGTATGGTTTGATGGTAAGCTATTTCATTGTGAAAAACAAATTAGATAAAATATCTGGTGATAAAAGAATCAACCATTTAACCCAATAGTATAGCTTGAAAAATTCTTTATAACTATGTACCTTAGCATAGTTCAATATTGACTTTAACAAAGCTGAACCTAACAGCCTATCTTACCATGTTCTATTTTAGATTATCTTATGCCATTGTAAACCGCTTTATGGGCGAAAAAAAGGCTTTCTGGATATTTTACCTATTAGGTTTTATATTTTGGGCGCCCTGTAGTGCCCATGCCAAGCCACCCCAAACTGGTCATCAGAATGGAAATGCTATTATGGAGCATGTAGCAGATGCACATAGTTGGCACTTTGCCACCATTGCTGGGAAACATATTGAACTACCATTACCCATTATACTCTATTCTGCAGATAGAGGTGTAGAATGTTTTTCCTCTGCCCGTTTTTATGATCAAAACCACCAATCTATTCCATTTCATGGCTATCACCTTGTTCATGAGACAATTCATTGTTTAGATCCAAATAGATCTGTCTTGGATCTATCTATTACTAAAAATATAGCTGCTATGCTATTAAGTACTTTACTACTCATAACTGGGCTACTATGGGTAAGCAAGAGATATAGACAAGCGCCACTTGCACCACCCAAAGGATACTTTGCCTGTATAGATCTGATCATATCCTTTATAAAAAATGAAGTAGCTATGCCCAACATAGGCCCGCAACATTGTGCAAGATTTTTACCTTATTTACTAACTATTTTTTGTTTTATATGGCTTAATAATCTTTTGGGGCTTCTACCAGGTGGTGCCAATGTGACAGGCAGTATTTCAGTCACCTTAGTACTAGCGGCTTGTACTACGCTTATTACCATTTTTAATGGTAATAAACATTATTGGCACCATATATTTAAACCAGAAGGCGTACCTAGCTGGTTGTTACCCATAATGATTCCAGTAGAAATATTGGGTATTCTAACTAAGTTTTTTTCCCTTATGGTACGGTTATTTGCCAATATTACGGCAGGCCATATTATCTTATTGAGCATTATAGGGCTTATTTTTACCATGAAAAGTATCTCGATAGGCTTTTTAGTCAGCCTACCTTTTGGTACTTTTATGTTTTTATTAAAGTTACTGGTTGCATTTTTGCAAGCCTATGTTTTTACACTACTTTCTGCTATTTATTTTGGACAGGCTGTTGATGAAGGAAGCCATTAGCCATTAAAATGGTTAAATTTGATTACTTTTTATGTATATTTGTCTAACGTCTTTAACGATTAAACGAAATTTTATATGTTGGCTTTATTAGATATGACTTTATCATATGCTGGTGCTGGTATTGGTGCAGGCATCATTGCACTAGGTGCAGGCATTGGCATTGGTAAAATTGGTTCCTCTGCTATGGAAGCCATAAGCAGACAGCCAGAGATGAGTTCAAAGATTCAAACGGCTATGATTATTGCCTGTGCACTGGTTGAAGGTGTTGCGCTTTTTGGTGTATTGGTTTGTCTTTTGATCGCTACCAAATAGCATTTCTTCTAGAGAAGGTAACCCAGCCTGTTCTTCTACAATCCTAGTTGTTATGAATTTAATAACGCCCGATTTTGGCATTATATTTTGGCAAACTACTACATTCTTAGTAGTCCTTTTGATATTATCTAAATTTGCTTGGAGGCCCATTTTAGCCATCGTAAAAGCACGAGAAGATGAGGTAGCCCATGCTATGGCTAAAATCACGCAAGCCCAGCTATTAATTAAGCAAGCAGATGATGACCGAGCTAGGTTAATAGAAGAAGCTCGCACAGAACGTGAGCGGATTATTGGCCAAGCATTGGCCACCCAACAAGCCATTATTGACCAGGCACATCAAGAAGCCTTAGTGGTGAAAGAACATTTATTAAAAGCAGCTAAAATCGAAATTACTAGAGAGGAAGCACGTGCGCTTGAAACATTAAAAGCCAATGTTGGGTCATTAGTGGTGCAAGTTGCAGAAAAATTATTGGTCAAAGAACTCAGTCAAAATGGGGCGCAATGGGAACTAATAGAGCGGCTTATGGGAAATGAAAATGCAGCCACTTAATGAAGACAAAAGCTTGATTTATGTTAAAAAACAATAAGATAGCAGCACGATATGCTAACGTTTTTTTAACCCAAGCCATTCAAAATGGCACACTTAAAAGCATCAGCAGTGATCTTTCTTTTTTGCAAAATCAGTTTAAAAGTCATCCTACGCTCGATAGCTTACTCAATAATCCTACCATACCTCGTTCTGAGAAACAGCATTTGCTTAAAACCATTTGTAAGCAAAACCTCCATCCGATGCTATGGAGGTTTATTGAACTCATTATAGACCAGCATCAAATTGATTTACTAAAAGAAATCTTAAATGCTTTGTCCATAGCCTACCAGGCTCATATGGGCATCCAATCTGCTATTTTAACCACTGCTATTCCGCTACCAGAATCATTAATGAAACGAATGGTAGAAGAGGTAAAAAAGTGGGTACCTTGTAAAGAAGTTTTGATGGAACAACAAATTGACCCCTCTATTATCGGAGGTTATATGCTTCAAATCGGCGCATTAAAACTAGATAGAACTATAAAAAATTATCTGCATGGTCTGCAAAACTGTTTACACAGCTCACAAAGCTGCCATCTACTAAACGTAATTTAAGCATTCGATCCAACTGCCAATTGGCAGTAAAATTAGTATTTCGAAAGAAGGCCAGTCAGCAGACCAAATTATAACTAAACAAATGGCACAAATCAATACAGATGCGGTTACAGCAATACTAAAAGCACAATTAGCTAATTTTAAAACCGAAGCTGAACTAGAAGAAACCGGCATAGTGATTCAATCGGGTGATGGTGTAGTCCGAATCTACGGTCTTTTACATGCACAAGCAGGAGAATTGCTTCTTTTTTCAAATGGGGCCAAAGGATTGGCTTTAAACTTAGAAGAGCATATGGTAGGTGCCGTTATTTTGGGAGAAGCAAATTCTATCAAGGAAGGTGATGTAGTCACTAGAACCAAACATGTCGCCTCTATTCAAGTAGGTGAAGGATTACTGGGACGTGTGGTAGATACCCTTGGTTTACCCATAGATGGCCATGGTCCTATCGTTGGAGAAACTTTTGAAATGCCTCTAGAACGAAATGGCCCTGGTGTGATTTACCGTCAACCGGTAAATAGCCCCCTGCAAACAGGATTAAAAGCCATTGATGCCATGATTCCTATTGGTAAAGGACAAAGGGAACTGATTATTGGTGACAGGCAGTCTGGCAAAACTTCCATTGCACTCGATACGATTATCAATCAGCGTAGATTATTCGAACAAGGTAAACCCATTTACTGTATTTATGTAGCCATTGGTCAAAAAGCATCTGCTGTAGCTGGTGTAGTAGAAACATTGACCAAACATGGTGCTATGGCCTATACTACCATTGTAGCAGCCCCCTCTTCTGCTTCTGCACCCATGCAATCCTTTGCACCTTTTGCAGGAGCAGCCATTGGTGAATTCTTTAGAGATACAGGTAGAGATGCATTAATTATCTACGATGATCTTTCGAAACAAGCTGTTGCTTATAGAGAGTTATCGCTATTGTTACGGAGGCCACCTGGTAGAGAAGCCTTTCCTGGTGATATTTTCTACTTGCACGCTCGTTTATTAGAACGTGCAGCACGCATTATTGCCAACGATGGCATGGCTGCTACTATGAATGATATGCCAGATGCCTTAATTGGTAAGGTCAAAGGAGGAGGATCACTCACCGCACTGCCTATTGTAGAAACCCAAATGGGTGATGTATCTGCTTATATTCCTACCAACGTTATTTCAATTACAGATGGGCAAATATTTCTAGAAATGAATTTATTTAATGCAGGCATTAAACCCGCCATTAATGTGGGTATTTCTGTATCTCGCATTGGCGGTGCTGCGCAAATTAAAGCCATTAAAAAAGTAGCTGCTACCCTAAAATTAGACCAAGCCCAATTTGCTGAACTAGAAGCTTTTTCAAAGTTTAGCTCTGATTTAGAAGCTACTACCAAAAGAGCGATTGAGAGAGGACGCCAGAACCAAGAAATACTGAAGCAAAACTTACACGCCCCAATGGCTGTAGAAGAACAAGTAGCCATTTTATATATAGCCATGAATGGATATTTAGATAGAGTACCACTCAATCAAGTAAAAATATTTGAAAAACAATTTTTAGACTTATTGCGTGCCCAACATCCTACCATGCTCTCAACCATTGCAGAAAGCGCATGGGGAGATGCAATCATTCAGCTACTGGTAGAGGTAGCGGAACCTCTTTTACTAAAATATTCAGATTGATCACTATGGCACATCTTAAGGAAGTAGTAGACCGCATAAACCTGATAGGCTTTACCCAGCAAATCACCCAAGCTATGAAAATGGTATCTGCTTCAAAATTGCATAAGATTCAACAAGTGCTGTTGCCTTTAAAAGTCTATACAAGAGAATATAACAGATTGTTGCATAGGCTTCTACAAGCTATAGATGAGGGTCAGCTAACGCATCCTTTAACAAAGGCCAAAATAGGGAAACGGTTATTAGTGGTAGTAATGGGATCCAATCGAGGGTTATGTGGTGCCTTTAACAAAAATGTGCTCAGAGCAGCGAATGAATATATTACAACCCGCCAAAAAAAGGCATCTACTACCATAGAGGTGCTAGTTATTGGAAAAAAAGTCCATCAGTTTTTTAAAAAGTATGATATACCGCTTATAGAGCGCTATGTTAACCTTGTAGAAAAAGCAAACGATCAGGCCAGTAGTGAGCTAGCTACCTATTGTATAGAAGGTTTTGAGCAAAACCATTATACTGAAATTGTATTGGCTTATACTGCTTTTAAAAATTCGGCCAAACAAGAAGTAGTCATAGTACCTTTCTTACCTTTTTTACCTAATCTAGATCTAGCAACAGATACTCCCCCCTCTTCTACTCGATCCCTTGACTATATTTATGAGCCTTCACAGGAGCTATTGATCGCACAGCTTATTCCTGAAATACTCAAACATAAAATGATGCATATGCTGGTTGAATCTAGTGCTAGTGAGCATGCTGCCAGAATGGCTACCATGACCCAAGCAACTGATAACGCAGATGAGCTTTTAAAAGTATTGCGTATTAGCTATAATAGAACTAGACAAGCATTGATTACAAACTCATTAGCAGAAATTACAAGTGGTGCAGAAGCTTTAGCAGAAACGTAAGAGGTGATAGCCAGAGTAGATAAGCTGATTCAGTAATAAAAAATAAGTGTTAGTCTTGAGTCGAAACCGTAACTTTCTGTTCTTTCGTGCACGCTGTTCCAGAGTATCTGTTCCTGACACTGTTAAAAAATGAATTTTTTAAAGCTACTTTTTGCTTGATCAAAAAGTAGCCAAAAAATCAAGCGCTGATGAAAAAAGTGCGCGTTTTTTCCTAGCATAAACCATAGTGGTGAGCGGAAACTAATTATTTTAACTTACTTAGAGTGACTAAATTTAAATCAATAATCCAGTTCAACGAAAAAGTTAAAGTATCACAACATAGGCTGAGCATGTAAAATAGGTTCTATCTTTTCTTGAAACACTTTCCATGGATCTCCACTTTTTACTTCCACATTAACCAATTTGATACCTATCTCTTGAATAATAGGATGTTCTTTAATGCGCAGAAAACGATTCGAATCGATTAAATATTTTTCTTGCTTACCTTTGTATTCAAACTTTTTTCCAGCACGTTTTTCTGCTGCTATATAATCTTCTGTAAGTATAATAGAAAGAAAAGGATACATATGCCTTATATGTTTGGCAAATAGGAAAAAGAACTTTCTAGCCTCTTCCAGCTCCCAATCAGCTAGCTGATTTTGATAGCCAAATGTTTCTAAAAAGGAACCCTTAAAGACTACTATATCGTAGTGATTCCAGTCAATCTGATCAAATATTTCTTTACTACAGGTAAGGTAAAGTAAAGCTTCTGTAAAAGCAGACAACGCCATATGATGATGTAAGACTATGTTATTCGCTAACTGACCATAGTTAGATCCCTTCGGATCGGCTATGCCAGTTACTCTTTTCCCTTTTTTTTTAAAAAACTCCATTATATAGTTTGTTATTTCTTGTCTAGGAGTACCAGAGATTCCATTAATGGTATATAAAAGAGCCATGACGATTATCTTTTTTACTTTAACTAAACTAACTTATTGAGCAATACATCTATCACTAGATAAACATAAAAATAAAAATTTACCAAAATGAACTACGCAGAAGATGGTAAGTTCACATTTAAAGATGGTGATTATAAGTGTAATCTGTTTGTTTATGATGTAATATATGAAGCTGTAGGAAGTGCTCCTCACAATGGTTATCATCCTCATACTGCTAAAAAGTAGGCAAGTTCTGATTCTATTAAGAATTGCAAATACATGGGCACTTTAGAAACATGGCAGGCAGGTGATGTTATTGCTAAAGAAATCAATTATACAAATGCTTCTGGCCATTGTGGGATTGCAGTTAGTAGTACAGAGGTGGTAGCTGCTGGTTCCAATAAGGTAAGTCAAGGTTCTCATGGTTTGATTGGTGCTACCGTGAGAAGATATACTGGTGATTAAGTAATTAAAATAATATTGATTATGAATGTAATAAAATAAATAGAAACATTACAACTTCAATGCTTTAAAAGCAAATATACCCATTTCTAAATAACTAACTTGAGAAGTATGCATAACAAGCACCAAGTTATATGGGAGACGGAGGATTTAATTTATCAATTAAGAAATGTTATGCAATTAGTGAAAGGAATATATGTTTATATTTATGCAAGAATAGGATATGACTATAACCAATTTGCAACAAATAGATAGGTGTGTAATGCTAAACGAGAATTATTAATTATGTCTTCTCTGTTTATTTCAGTAGATAAGTTACTATGTTACTCCAAGTCATTCTTATGTTTTTGCTTTGCGGCATCATTTACTTCAAGCTTTGTATATGCTCAACAAGATTTTTGGCTAAATTGTGCACATTATTTTATTTCATTTCCTCGTTACGAAAATCACAAAGAACCTACGGATCTTCTTGAGAACGGTTGTAAATGGGGTACATGGGTAACTTTTTCTAACAAAGTTATAGCTATTGAATTGAAAGTAGGTCAATGGGAGCATCCTGAAGAGCTATTCAGATCTAAAGATTTTCTAGTGATGTACAAGCATCCATCTTATTACCAACAAGCTGTATTAGCGTATTTAGCAGAAAGTTTCCCAACAGATAAACAGAAAAAAATTGCTATTTATGCGATGAGGTATACCTATGATTTTTACACTTTTTTAAAAGAATGCTTTAAACTTTATAGACATAAAAAACTATCCAAATCACTTTTTGAAACCGTATTGCAGTTGAAGTTTCTGTTTCCTACATATGATTACGTGGCCTCAGAATCTAACAGAGATGCTTGTTTTATTGCTCTATTGCAACAAATAAGAAAAGAAGAAATATTGGATGGATCCTTACGAAAAACAATTACGCAAGTGCTATCGGGTAATTTGATTAAGAAATCGAAAGAACATCCAAAACATGCCATTTTTGAAGCCCAAAAAGGTCCTTTCGACCTGAAGGTTATTTTTCAGCAAATGGCAAAAGAATGTGAATCCTATGATGTAGACACCTGTAGTAGTTGATATTTAATCGGACATTTGTTAATTTGTGTTGATATAAATAACAACAACTATTATGAACTTACATCAAAAAATCATCAAG
>NZ_JAACGD010000203.1 GCF_022810445.1 Candidatus Cardinium sp. cBcalN2
GTGTATTTTTTCTGGAGCGACTGTATCATATACACTTACCCTGCAATCGACGTGAAAACATTTCAACTACTCGAGCAAGTTTACTGAGGCCAAGAATTTTGCGTCTTGGAAGATATCCGATTGAGACCTGGACATATAAGAGAGTAGAAAGAAAGTAAGATAAATCGCAAACAAATTAACCCATCGTTTGTCTCCCTCTTTTGCATGTCAAGTGCAGAGAGATGGAAGATTAGTTGATGTTAATCATGCAGTTGGACTTGCTTGTGGAATAATAAATGAGAGAAAAGATAGAGAATGAAAAATGTTCTCCCTAGTTAATCTACTGAATTGTGCATACATTAGTTCGCTTCCATGCTTCTTTACATCTGGTGATGCTGAGAAAAAAACTTTTTTTCTTCCTAGAAGACCAAAAGAACATTGAACAAGAAGAGAGAATAAATTCTCTCTCTCTCCTTGTTCATCGATCCTAATAATAGTTCATTCAGCATCCATGAGTGGATGGATTATTGGATAAATCTGATTAATGTGAACGGATCATTGATGGTGGTCAATCGAGTGAAAGAAGAAGAAGAAGAAGAAGAAGAAGAAGAAGAAGAAGAAGAAGAAGAAGAAGAAGAAGAAGAAGAAGAAGAAGAAGAAGAGAGAGAGAGAGAGAGAGAGAGAGAGAGAGAGAG
>NZ_JAACGD010000204.1 GCF_022810445.1 Candidatus Cardinium sp. cBcalN2
TCTCTCTTCCTCCCACATCCAAAAATCAGATGAATCGTTTGATGAATAAGACTCTCTCACCTTCAATTGAGAAAAGATGGGAAGAGAGAGAGAGAGAATGAAAACTCTATCCCAAGAAAAATGTACCTTTGGGCCAACAGATCAATCCAATCTGTGTTTGTATGAGTTGAAATTCTCCTTCACTCTCATTCCAATATATATCCGATTTCATATCTTTTCATCGTGTTTCCAGCCCATGAAGACAATCAACCCTGATGGATGAGCTCCACGTAAGGCTTTTTCTTGCTCGACTGCCAAGTTCATTTTCACTTTCGATCTTCTTCGTTCGTTCGAAAAGCTGAATACAAGTTCAATACATTCATGTATATCTACAATGTCTTTCAAATCAAATCATGGAGACCCTATAATCATGGGAATTTTGGGGAAACAATTTCATCAAATCACACGATCGAATGTACTTCTCTCTCTCTCTCTCTCTCTCTCTCTCTCTCTCTCTCTCTCTCTCTCTCTCTCTCTCTCTCTCCTTCTTTTT
>NZ_JAACGD010000205.1 GCF_022810445.1 Candidatus Cardinium sp. cBcalN2
GGTATCTAGATAGAATAATTGAAGGAGAAGAGAATAATACATTCTCAGGGAGTAGCAAAAAGTTTAATTTTCCTAAAACGTTTGTCTGACGATGAAGCTGTTGGAAAATTTTTTATACTCAAGCAACAGCGTTCAGTAAAGAAGAAGAAGAAGAAGAAGAAGAAGAAGCACAAGAGGTATGTATTAAAATTCTTGTGCCTATCACACTTTTTTGCTACTGAATTTCATTTCATTTTCCTCATTTTTTTCCCTCTTCCTGATTCCTCAGGAGTGAAAAAAATAAACAAAGATATACCCGATACACTCTGAGTATGTGTATGTGTTTGTGCCTGGAAGATCTTTCTCTCGATGAAGTGAGGCAATAAAAATTTTTGACAGCGAACAAAAGCGAGAGAGAGAGAGAGAG
>NZ_JAACGD010000206.1 GCF_022810445.1 Candidatus Cardinium sp. cBcalN2
CTCTCTCTCTCTCTCTTACTATCTTCTCCTTTATTTCATGTCTCGAGATTTGAACTCTCTTAAATTTCTTGGAATTATTATCATTTCCCACCCATTTGAATGTGTCACCAAATAACGGATACCACTTTCACCCACTCTTTCTTCCTTCTCCTCTCCATCTCTCCTTCTTTTCGCCTTTTCGGATATCATCATGAGAAATATTGGGTGAGAAAACATTCTCATATATGATCAAAAGTAGATATTAGATGAAGCTTTCGTTCCCTCTTTTTTCCATGTTCCCGTTATTTTTTGAACTTTACTTCGAGAAAAGAACATCTCAACCTCACACAATTTCCTCTGATATGAAAGATGACGGCTAAAGTCCTCACTTATTGTGATTTAGAGTTACTAACCTTCAGTTAAGTCAAGCCTCTCTCTCTCTCTCTCTCTCTCTCTCTCTCTCTCTCTCTCTCGCTTTTGTTCGCTGTCAAAAATTTTTATTGCCTCACTTCATCGAGAGAAAGATCTTCCACGCACAAACACATA
>NZ_JAACGD010000207.1 GCF_022810445.1 Candidatus Cardinium sp. cBcalN2
GCTATTCAATTATCGATTCGTCATGATTCAATTCTAACGATTCCAAGAGTGATTAATAATAATGAAGAGATTTATTAGAATCGAAAAAATCAGTGAGATGTTGGTGTATCAGGAGTATGCAAGGAATGCTTTTTGATAATATATTTTGACGAGAAAAATTTCCTGGATCCTCTGAATTCCAATCTTTAAGACCCTTGAGAACTTCTACCCTTTAAGGCCCAATTCAAATGATATCATTGTTCATGACAAAGAATGGCCGATGTTGTCTGGATATATATGTGTTTTAAAAATAGATTTAATGAAACTTAATTGTTGTGAATATAGCTGTGGAATACATGAAGGTACAATTAAACTGACCAAGAAACACACACCACTTGATAAGGTCGATTCATGGTGCTTGTGTACATTCAGTTTACTTGGAGGTTTCGGGGGAAAGGATAATTACTGGGAATGGAATAGATAAATTTGAGAAAACCGTTATCTGACTGAGGGTGGCTGTGTGTGTGTGTGTGAATGAATGATCATTGACAATGAAAGAAGATTCAGATAAGAGGAAGAGGAAGAAAGGATGAAAGAGAAGAAGAAGAAGAAGAAGAAGAAGAAGAAGAAGAAGAAGAAGAAGAAGAAGAAGAAGAAGAAGAAGAAGAAGAAGAAGAAGAAGAAGAAAGATGGAGATCAATGGACTTGTATATAAACACTTGGAATGCTCAATTGGTTAAGATCATCCAGATCGAAAGATAAGTGGCGAGAACAATGCATTCCTTTTATATATACACTTACCTTTCTTTCAGGTTGTGTTTGTGTGTTTTTTTATAAGTGTGGATGAAAATGAAATCATTTAACGTTTAACAAGGGTCAAATTTTAAAAATTATCCACCTTCACTACTTGATTTTGGGTGGAAAAATGGGCTTTGAAATGCATTGTATGCTCACCTTGGAAGACTGGGACTTTCTCTTTTTTATCTTGTCTAATTTGACAACTTTTTTTCTTTTTCCACTATACTACTTAAGATCACTTGGAGCCAATTTGGAGTGTCAAAATATAGATATATATACACACTCATTGAATGACCACTGGTTAAGAATGTAGTAATTTAGTTCCACTTTTAGCAATCAGAAATCAACGTTTTTGGGATAGATTTAGTTTTGAGGTGGACTTTTTATCATCTCTTCTCTTCAATAAATGCTCAAAAGCATTCGATTAATTCGAAAACTTTTGGGGAAATAATCTGGAAGGAACATTCTTTCTTGTTTTCTCTTTCGATTACTTACACCTTATCATGAACCATATCACACACTAATTTTTTCTGCTCTCTCTCTCTCTCTCT
>NZ_JAACGD010000208.1 GCF_022810445.1 Candidatus Cardinium sp. cBcalN2
TTCTTCTTCTTCTTCTTCTAAGAGTTCTTCTTAGAGTACTTCTTCATATGAGAGAGGGCTATTGAAATCGGAACATAATACTCCAATTAATTCGAAAAAATTGTCAAGAAAAATTGTTGTTCCAGAATGACTGTTCCTTAGAATGATATTACTAATGTTGAAGTCTCATTGACGACGAAAAAAAGAGGTAGCAGAAGGTGGAGTAGAAGGAGAAGAGATCAACACTCTAACTGATAATCTTACTTTCGAAACAAATGTCCTTATTGAACGAGCTTTCTCGTCATGGTTCTCAATTGTTCAAGAAAGAAGGAAGTTAGGGGCTAAGGAGTGTTTATCCTAATAAGCAGAGAATCTTGAATTCAGATTCTCATGGACTCTCACTTCGAAATGTCTCAAAAACTCTAGTTACATGAGAACTCAGGGTGAGAATATCAAGATCTCATGCATGTTTTCAATCAAGAGTTTGTGAAGTGAGTTCATGGTCCATTTTAAGCCAATTGATCAAGTGTGAGCTCCTGATTCATCGAGTTTTTGAAATTTGAATCAATTTGATTGACATCTCTTAGTCAAATTGACAAACTCATTGGCATTCTAGAGAATCTTAAGGGTATAGTTGACTGCGCTATAGTTGCATTAAATTTGGAACCGATGAATAGCACATTATCATGATTATGATGAGTGCCAAAAAAGTAATCTGGTAATATTCTTTGATAAGAAAGCACAA
>NZ_JAACGD010000209.1 GCF_022810445.1 Candidatus Cardinium sp. cBcalN2
AAGAAGAAGAAGAACTATCAGAAGGCGAGGAGAACTCCGACTGTTTGCTCCATTCTTTGAAGAATAGAGAAGCTTTCACTGGATTCATTTATTGCTAATAGCGAAAGTCTAGCCCAATCCATCTCCATTCTAATTATAATCTATTCAATAGAGTAGGAGTATTGAATGACGGTTTGCAACATGCTTTGCAACGTGATGAAAAAATGGCTTCAATTACAAGAACAAAAGAATTTGAAATTGAGATGGGTATCATGTTTCGAGATATTAGTTTGCTTCTCAGTTCGTTCACTCAGTAGAGAGGCGATACAAAGGATGTGCTATTAGGCTATTATGATGAATTTTTTAGACAGTATTTGCATTGCTCCTCTATATTACTTTCCAGAGTTTGTTTGATTGCGAATTTAATAGTTTCTTTACTCTTAAGAATCGAGAAACTTTCGAGATAAGTTTTGAGAATGATCTTGAAAATTGGCCTGCCGCGTGGAGCTGCATACTATGAGATCCAAAATGGAAAATTCGCTGGAATCACTGAAAAATTCCTTTCGAGAAACCTTTATCTACCAAGAAACTCTTATTTGGTGGATTTTGAAGAGCTCAAAGATGATATTGAAGGAGCTTTGAAGAACAAGGTTGATTTTATTCGACGGTTGCCCAATCTTC
>NZ_JAACGD010000210.1 GCF_022810445.1 Candidatus Cardinium sp. cBcalN2
GAAACATATAATATTTATTACCATTGACCTTTATTATCATATCCATCAAAAAGCATCTCGACATACTTCAATTAATTTGTTGACAAGCTTCCATTTCAATTGGAATGAACATATTCTGATATAGTCAGGTAGTTTTAGTAGTAATTTTGCAATACATCATTAAAATTAACCAAGTCCAATTGTGTGTGATGAGTATGCTCAAGTAACCTTCAGAATGTTCGAGATTTATTTGTTTTTCAATCAAATCGAATAAAGTTCATTTTTTGTATTTTGTTTGAATAATTTTCAATAACTGATTTAAACTGAAACATGTCCTAATATTAATAAACTGCGATGATGATGGAAATTTTCCCATAAAATGAACCTGGAAATTTTTGCATTCGTTTTGATTCTAATTGATATCAAATTTCAAGACAAGTTTCCAGAAGCTATAATATTTCCTCTCTCTCTCTCTCTCTCTCTCTCTCTCTCTCTCTCTCTCTCTCTCTCTCTCTCTCTCTCTCTCCCTCTCCC
>NZ_JAACGD010000211.1 GCF_022810445.1 Candidatus Cardinium sp. cBcalN2
GAGGGGAGTCATTCTTGTATGTCCCATATCTCGGCGAGGAAAGGAGGTAGCTTCTTGTTTTGAACTTTGAGCGAGAAGCACATTTCAGAATTCAAATTGCCCAAAGTCCTTAATTCAGTTAATATAGCCAACATCTTGGCAAAATAACACTTTCCCGGTGGTCTATGATTATCTAAATAACACTTCAAGGTCTCGATGTAAAATTCTTGAATTTTTTCTACTTTCTTAGGCTCAAGTAGTGAAGGTCTCTCTGTGGATGGAAGAGAAAAGATAAACCATCAAAATTAGTTTCATTGTTAATCAGGGAATTTGTGCGACGTTCCTTTTTGAAGATAGGATGGAGAAAGGAATGTATAGTGTCGTTTTGAGCGACAAAAAATTCATGGAAAGGGATATAGAGAACGATTGAAACAAATTTTGAACAAGCCAAGATCAATGCCATATCGACCAAGAGTGAGTCGCTTCTCAATTCTCTCTCTCTCTCTCTCTCTCTCTCTCTCTCTCTCTCTCTCTCTCTCTTTCTCTCCCTCTCCCTCTTTCTTTCCTCTTTTCT
>NZ_JAACGD010000212.1 GCF_022810445.1 Candidatus Cardinium sp. cBcalN2
TATCGTTTCGGCCCGGGCTTACCAGGATCATGGAGAGAGCGAAAGAAAAAGAAATAAGAAATCTCTTTCCTTCTTCCGAGAGGAAAGGAATAAGAAAGAAGAAGAAGAAGAAGAAGAAGAAGAATGAAAAATAAAATCATCAAAGTACTCTCCAGTTGATAAGAAAGGCACGAAAAAAGGAGTATAGAGCAGAAGAAACCTGGACAGCAATCGTTCATGGAAAATTCAATTGAATGCCATGTGTATGCTCAGAATATGTCCGCCTTGCTGTCATTGGAATCTAAGAATCGCTCAGATACACAGGTCAAATACACTCTCTCGTTAACCTTCCCATTTGACTTCTCTCTATTGCTTACTTGCTCACTGAATTCTGACAGATTCATGATCATATTGGGAGCGATGCTTTGCTGAGACACTTCCTTTATGGTGAAATATCCAAGAAAACCTTGATCAGAACGAGATTAAGGATGAAAAAGGAGGTAAAATTAACTCAGTAAAAATTCTAGAAAGCGTAATGAGTTTGGATATTTTTTCTATCTCTCTCCCTCTCTCTCTC
>NZ_JAACGD010000022.1 GCF_022810445.1 Candidatus Cardinium sp. cBcalN2
GAAAAACAGAAACCTCTCTGTAATCCATCCCGGCAACTGTTTTTCTTTTCATCTGTAAACTAAGCTTGCTGATCGGACTTTTTTCAAAGGGCGCGTTTTTTGTGTCCGTTCACCACTGTGGCAGAAATTTGCATTTTGGCCTGTTTCAGGCGTGATTTTAGGACAGCTTATTAACGTAATGGTGCAATTTTTGGTCAAAACTTTTGTGAAAAACTAGAAAAAACGCGCTTTCTGCCACAGTGGTGAACATATACTATTTTTTTCCTAGCATAAGCCATAGTGGTGAACGGAAACAAATTTTTTATCGTCGGCCATAAGCCAGACGACCTACTGATCATCCATTCAAAAAATGCTATTCTATACCCGCTACGCGGGCATCAAATTAAAGGCTAATTATCTTTAGCTAGTTTAGGCTCATTTTTTTTATTATCTTCCAAATCGGTTTGGGAAGTATCAGACTGTGGTTGGGACTTTTCTTTCAATGAGTCCTGATTTACACTGGGATCGATCTGACCAGCTGGCTGCTTTGCTTGCGCACTATCTTCACCATCACTAGTTGTTTCATCACCTGAGTTTATAGCATCAGAGTTATTATTATCATTATTGCTAGAAGGCTGGTCTGCTGGTGAAGAAGTCCCCTGAGCAGAATCGATATGCTTACTTTGCTGATTTTCTTTCACATTAGATTGGCTATTGCTAGTTGTTGCACCACCTGAGTTTATAGCACCAGAGTTATTATCATTATTGTTAGAAGACTGGTTTGATACTGAAGAAGTGTCCTGAGTAGCCTGGCTAATGCTACTAGAACCCTTAGTATTAGCACTATTGCTAGGAGATGGAGTAGCAGCTGAACCATTATTAGTAGATAGGCTAGTCTTACTAGCCTTCCCATTAGTACCACTGCTAGGAGATGCTGGTGGTGGTGGTGGAATTGAACCATTATTAGCAGATAGGCTAGGCTTAATAGGCCCCCGATTACCACTACTGCTAGGAGATGGAGGAGGTGGTGGTGGAGTTGAACCATTATTTGGCTCTTTTTTCTCATTACCGTCAATAGAACCTTCCTTGTCTCCCTTAGCTTTTACGCCATTAGCTGCATTGCCAGTGTCTACTGCATGGGCACTTTTTTCTGGATTGCTGTCGTCTCCTGGCTTTTTCTCTTTACTTTTAGGTGTGTTAGATGTTGATGTAACGATACTACCGGGGCATTTGCATCGAGCAAAAAAAAGCAAGATGAAAAAACAAGGAAAAAAAAAGAGTCTAGTTAATGAAGCTTTCATTTTAATTTATATCTGATTGTATTATAATTTTTTAACTAAGCTAAGCATAGAAGCATGACCAAGTTAATGGCATAAATAGTCTATGCTATTTAAGAAAAATTATGCAAAATACATAGTCGAACAGCTGGGCATCAAGCCACTGAGCTTATATTTGCAATTATAATATTAAGACATTGTTTTAAGTCATTTATCGCTTTTTGTATTTATAAGGACTACATTTTATTGCAATATGCCAAATTACTGATCGGCAGCTACAACAGTTGTAATATACTAAATATATGAATATATGCAATATGCAAGTTTTGGCACAGGGCTTGGTTTTCTGCCCTTCGGGGGTCCCTTTCAATCGTTTTGCTATTGCAGTTGTAACGGTGACTTGCTAAACGCAACTATTTTACAAGGAGCAATGTTACTTTGTTGGGGTATGCTAACAGAGGACTCCATGCATACAAATTTTTAGAATACTCTATGGAAACGGCGTCAAAGATTAAAATAAAAATGGCTTAAAGGAACACTGGGTTTATGGGGTTTCATAACTATTTTTTAGCGCTATTTCTCATTCTTAGAATGCTACTTCTATATCTTGAAAAGATTTATTCAGCTCATTTCGTGTGTTTATTACCTATTTTATTCTTTTTTCGATTTCATTCAACTCCTTCTTATAATTATTTATTTCTGCTTGGTTGTTACACATAAAACTTTCCAGTTGGTTATTGCCTGCTTTCAGATCCTTTATTTTAGTTGTAGTAGTTGATA
>NZ_JAACGD010000213.1 GCF_022810445.1 Candidatus Cardinium sp. cBcalN2
GACTCTAATGATATAAATTTTTTCTCTCTTGATGAACTGGACGATGAATTTTGGAGCAAAAAAGTAAAAGAATAAAAATGTAGACTGCAACTGTAGACAATAGTGAAGAAGGACGCATCGGAAACTAGGAGAAGATCCGACAGGCAGAGTTGAATGAAGATGCCTCCGGTCAAGAGGAGATGAAGATGGAGAAAGAGAAAGAGAAAGA
>NZ_JAACGD010000214.1 GCF_022810445.1 Candidatus Cardinium sp. cBcalN2
ACTCGATGGCTTGGGCCAAATATGGACTCTGTATATTGTTGAAGATGCATCAATTTCAAGTATTCTCGAAGATCAAACTTATTGATCTGCTGCGAAAGTGAACGCAAGATCATGGAAAACAAGCTCATTTGTATCAACTGTTTTGAATTGTTTGTTCCATTCTCATTGGACAGGGGAAATGGTCAGGAAGAGAGAAGCGGAATTTTAGTAACAATCAAGGGAATGGAATGAAGAATGAGCGTTAAGTGAATTCAAAGAAGAATGGAGATGCTGATCAACGGAAGAGGAAGCGAAGAAGCTGAGGAAAGAGAGCTCAAAAGTATTCTCTTAGTGTATGTGTAATGGAGACGAAAAAAGAGCTGTGATGAATTGATATCTCTTTTCACGTCCGAAATGGACCACAGAATATCTTCTCTTGTTCAGCTTTTCCTATCATCATTCGCACCATCATCTTTGTCATCATCGCCCTCTTAGTGGACAATTTCTCTTCCTTCACTTTTATACTCGAATTATATGCTACTCATAATACGGCCCATCATGATGGGCCACTGGACTTCAATAGACGGTATGCTACAGTTAGCTTGGAGACAAATAAAATGATTAATATACAGAGAAATGGCTTCTTTTGGCTCGATTTACTGCCCATCTTAATGCACTCATTGGGCCACTTCTTCTTCTTCTTCT
>NZ_JAACGD010000215.1 GCF_022810445.1 Candidatus Cardinium sp. cBcalN2
AGAGAGAGAGAGAGAGAGAGGAGAAAAAGGCCAGCCAATTTGGACACGGACTGATACGAGCAGACTATTCGGTAAAATGTATCAGTGTTCAATGTGAATATATACTGGTACATACTAACGAAAAACTAGAGCAAACTCTTGTTCCTTATCTGGTTGACTTTTGAAGAGATAAGTAGACTCAACATGCTCTGGGTAGAAGAGATACCCATTTTCGAAAATAGTGGCCTTATATATATTTACGAGAGAAGAGTAATAGTGGCAGTAGTAGAAGTATCATTGAAGATGGCCTGCCAACAAGGTTCCACTCCGATTAGGAGCTGTCTTTTCCGCTCCTTAAAACTCTATCAGCAAGCCTATGTAGTAGTTTCTACGTTTTTGTGTCCTCTAACAGCAAAAGCAA
>NZ_JAACGD010000216.1 GCF_022810445.1 Candidatus Cardinium sp. cBcalN2
TCTCTATCCCGCTTGCAATCGAATTCAGAACTTTTTCAGAACTTTCTCAAGACTTTTTCCACGATCCAAGCGATCCACATGGACACAAGAGGGAGTTACAAGCCTCCAGCATGCTTGACACGTGACTGAAAAAATGTTTCATCAAGAACCGGCTTTCAATGGTTTAAAATGATTTAAAATGATTAAAAGTTTGATTATGTTTACAGTGTTGTTGATTAAATGGTGGAGATGAGTTTGGTTAAGTGTGGATGGTGAAATGGAATCAAATCGTATTCATGGTGTCATCGAGAGCAGATTGAGTGCAAGTTCTGATGATGATGATGATTTGGTGATCGATGATACAGCTAATAATGGTAAACAACGTGGTAAAATTTGTGATGAATTGGACCAGATTTTTGAAGTTGACACGGAAACAATATGTGATAAAAAATTATCGACTACAGTTGGTAGTATGAAGAAAGGAAATTTGTGGAGTGAGATGCTGATTGAGGATCGAAAGTATGAGAAGATGAATGAAGATCTAGTCAGTGGACCTAACACTCGCCGATTTTTTGTTGATCGCAACGTAGAAACATATCCAATCTGGAAGAGGATCGCCAAAATCGGAACAAAGAAGAAGAAGAAGAAGAAGAAGAAGAAGAGCAAAACCTCAACAAGTTCTGATAACTCTAATGGGGAAAAGACATCAGAGACAGCAGAGACGAGCGTTCAAGATGCTGGAAAAACGATAGAATCAAATCAACAACAAAATGGACAAGAGCCGCTCGAGAAGCGAATCGACGAGCCTACTGACATGATTCTCAATAGGAATGCTACAGCCAAACCATCTGAACCAAAGTCAAACAGAAGGTCCAGAATTCCAGACTCCAAAGTCGTTTCAGAGGCTAATGAGATAGCGGGGAAACTTCAAGAAAAACGTATTGATATCATTAGTAAGTTTCCTCTGATCAATGTATTTCTCTTAGAGATTGACTGATTATTTTTTCCTCCCACAGTGCGCCTTATTAGGTCTGTTGGACTGGAAGAAACTCATAAACTTTTGAGTCAAGCGATGACTATCGAGGAAGCTGGGGGACTGATGACTCTCACTGGAAATCGACGTCGAACACCGGGAGGAGTTTTTTTCCATATGGTGCGACAATCACTCCCAGAGCAGTTGGTTCAGAAAATTTTCAAGGATGATCTAAGCGAAATTAAGCCCAAAAGAAGGGTTCCTTCCAAACTCAGGCCTGCGAAGCC
>NZ_JAACGD010000217.1 GCF_022810445.1 Candidatus Cardinium sp. cBcalN2
TTGTGGTTGATCTCGATCTGAGAGGCAGATTAATTATCAGGGTTGAAACAAAGATAAAACAAATTCAAGAGTCAAGACAGGAAGAAATTTTCACGAGAATTGAAAAATTGGAATGTAAACATCAGTAAATATAATACTTAATTCAGCACTTTGATTACTCACCATAATTCGCACTTATTCGGTTCATCGTTGCTAATTTTTCTTCACTTCTGAAGAACTTTCTCATTTTTTGTCGATCTTCTGGACTTGTAACGAGTCTTGCAACAATCTCTCCTTTATATGGCGATCGGCTAGCCATGATCATGAGAGAAAACGAATAAAAATTCAATGGTCACCTACAATTCAGCAAATTTAAGAGTGAAAATTCAAAATATATTGAAAAGTGAGTAGTTATTCACCTCAACAGTCAAAGGAAAATGAGAAAAGGCTTACCTGGTTATGAAGCTATGCTATGTTAAGCTTTTTTTGACTTATGAAAAAAAGCCGTTCATCTGTAATTTAAGCTTTTTTGGCTCTTTAGATCCCAATATTGACAGTAATCACCGTAAAAGATACAACTTCAGAATAGAATGTGGGGGAAAAACAACTGTGGAAGCCTTAGCGCTCGTAGCTTCCAGTCCACTTCCCCCCCACTCTTTATTCTAAAGTTGTGGCTATATTCTAATACGATAACTTCATAATTGACAATTGAGATCATTGTTAATCGTATTTTTCTTCGCAGATACTGAGAGGAAAAAAAGAAGAAGAAGAAGAAGAAGAAGAAGAAGAAGAAGAAGAAGAAGAAGAAGAAGAGAACTTCATTGAAGAGCTTATAAGCCAGAATA
>NZ_JAACGD010000218.1 GCF_022810445.1 Candidatus Cardinium sp. cBcalN2
TGATGGTGGACCGATGGCTGATGTGGAAGAATTATTCAATGGAGAAGATCTCCTGGCACTAGTTCCCATCATTGACATGATAAAAATCGATTGAACGGTTACTAGTGTTTAAACAATATTTCTTTTGATTGTATGCCTTTGTGTTTCCATTTTGAGAACATTCAAGCCAGATGTTCAACAATATTCTTTGTATCAATCATGATGTGATGATAGAAAAAAATTGAGTATCAAGTAAACAAGTGGATTAGCTGCCTTCACTTTTCACAATTTACATCCACTAATTCCTGACCCTTTTTGACTCAAATGGTTATTCATCTAAATCTCAATCTAATCTTTGGTATATCGAACGAAATTAAAGATTCAAAAGTGTGAGTAATGGTGGTAATATTGGTGGTAAAAGATGGCATGAGTATTTTTCTTGTCTCTCTTTTTCTCGGTCGATTCAGTGTTCCAGCTTGAAGAGAATATTCAGCATAATTTTCATGATGATGATAAGTAAAAAGGTAAGACTGAGATTATATCCAGCAAACAGTGATTAGATCAAGAAGCGACTGAAGAAGAGGTGGCTATTTTGCTTGTCTTCCAACGAACAGGAATAGATGATGATACTTCAAGATGAATAATTCCAACAATCTTTTCACCATCGATTTGGAGCTGGAACTGTTGTCCAGATCGTGAGAGTTAGTGGAGAAGAAAAAGAAGAAGAAGAAGAAGAAGAAGAAGGAGAAGGAGAGATGCTTGATATTTGATCACACAAAAATATATATTCCGAAAAATTGTCTTGATAGTGATGATTATCCAGCACTAGCACCGATCAGGCAGATGACCAAATCTGATAATCATGTGAGAAAAAAATATCGTAATGATGAATTTATATTTCTCACGTCCGATTATTGACTTCACTTTTGGTGATGTAGATGTATATCCAGGAGTGTTCACAAAACAAGGATGATGATTATGGTTGAAGCTGATCGAAAAAGGATAATAAGAGGAAAAGATGATAAACGGAAGCTCGAGGAAATGTTACAAATTGGAGGATATAAAATTCTCATACATTCGAATCAATACATGAATTTACATGCATGATATGTGTGAGTATGAAAATGATAATATTCCCTATTGGAAGAGCATAGTCAAAATTATATTCGATTCACTCGATCAAAACATTTATCTGTCTAAAAAAAGCGATGATAAAAAGTGATGATGACGAATAAATATTCCTCCAACTGGACGTTGAATAATTTCGATAGAATTTTTGGTAAAATAGACTCACTTATCGAGTGATGTAGAGACACAAGAAGGGAAAAAGTGAAGAGTAAGCAAACATCTGAGATTCTAAATTTAATTCTCACTAAGAATTGTAGACATAAACACAGGGAAGCAAAAATTGGTTATAGCACAATAGATCTTTTGCT
>NZ_JAACGD010000219.1 GCF_022810445.1 Candidatus Cardinium sp. cBcalN2
GAAGAAGAAGAAGAAAATGAGATGAAAGAAGAGAGAAAAAGAAAATTCTCTTCTCCCTAAACTTTTTCTATCATCTTGATTATGCTGTTACTCCTCGATGCCCAGCTTCCGATCTTGAACGCCTTCGGCTGAAAGTGACCTTACACATATCAAATGTGCATGTTCATGTATATATATGTAGATGGATATATGCATATATACATACAATCAAAACACTGGCCTCGTATAAGCGGCAGAGTAAAGTGGCCTCAATCATGGCTAAATAATATGCAAGGGAACGAAGATTTTGCTTTCTTGTATGTGAGAGAAAGCAAATGATTATAATAGAGTTTGCATCAATTATGTTGACCTTTCAGTTTGACTATGTTGATTCCGAATATGATTAATGAACTATCTCTCTCTCTCTCTCTCTCTCTCT
>NZ_JAACGD010000220.1 GCF_022810445.1 Candidatus Cardinium sp. cBcalN2
CATTGATTGTTCATATGGAATGATTCAAAAGACATTTTAAGGACAATGAAGAGGAAAAAACTAGATCTCATTCTCTTGAGAGATAAATCTTTAATGAAGAGCTGAAGAAACAGCTCTTGGGAATTGGAATTTCCCAGGGATCATGAAGAGAAATTGGAAAACATTATGACAAGAGATGGATAGTTAATGTTTTTCTCTACACTTGTATTTTGAGCGTACACAAAAACCATGAAAGGATTAGCGAATGTAATTTTTTTAATTTGAAGTTTAATCATCAGAGCTCTTTAGAGGAAGCAGCTTGAATGTTTTTGGCATTCTTGAAAGAATTTTCCTTCTTCAAATCAGATGATAATAATTCCATATACCAAAAGGTATGGAGAGCATACATCAGGTCAACAACAGTCATTATCTATGGATATGCATACTTGTCTTGGCGAGAAACTGAATTGAAAGGATCATTTTGTAACAAACAAATGAGCGTAACAGTTTCAGCTGGGACAACATACTTTCTGGATGCATAAATGCATGTGATCCGGTTGAAGAGAGAGACATTCAGATCATGACAATGATCATTATCATTGGAAACATTTTTCCTTTTCAAATGAGTTCGATCACTCATCTCAATAGTCGATTCTTTATTCATCGAATAGAGTTGAAAAGAAATGGTAGAAAGAAGAAGAAGAAGAAGAAGAAGAAGAAGAAGAGATCAAAATCCACCAGCATCTCATGTGTTCCCTGTGCATATATGGTAAACATATGCAGACATAATTAGCATCAGCATATTCGAAGCACACACTTTCATCTCAATATGCTCTTATACTCTCTTCTTCCTTCTGGAGTGATGATTTGGGAGGCTGGGATGCAAAAAGGAGTAGAAGAAACAACAGCCGGAAAAGATTCAAGTGGAACCCTTCTCAAATTTTTCTTCTCTTTTTCAAATGACGATCTGAAACTGCTCGCAATTTGATATTCTTCTCTTTTGATGTTGGAAAATTTTTTTCTCTCGCTCACTCTATTGCCTATTTTCCATCGATGGAAGCAAATATAGACACATACTGCGGAGGAATCATATTAAATATGAATATTCCATATGATTAGCTGAAATCTAATATCCTTCATGATCTGAGATACCCCTTCCAGCCGAACAGCGCGGGTAAAACTCTATCTTGATACAAACTGATGCCAATTTATTTTCAAGTGAATCAGAGTGATGATATTTTTCAACTAGATCACATACACATACAAGAGATGTGTGGCAAGTGGAATCAACTTGAGTTCACAAAAATATATTTTCTGGAAGTTTCACTTTCTAGAAACGATAAACGAGTTGAACAATATATCATGAAAATTCACTCCTTTATGAGCCTCATGCTGTGTGTATATATGTATTTCTTCCGGCCCATTTACGCTG
>NZ_JAACGD010000221.1 GCF_022810445.1 Candidatus Cardinium sp. cBcalN2
GAAAAAATTTGCACAACATCAGTCCACGCATATCACAATCTTGCCCAATTTGTTAAATCTTTTTAATGTGCTTTACCCGGGAGTGGTTCCAAATGGTCATGAGGAAGTGGCATGGCAAGTCGATCATCATGTATATATATGAAAGAGAGAGAAGGGTGAAGACTAAGAGGAGAGGAACAGAAAAAGGGTTCTAGTTCAGGGCTGAAACTATAATTTAAATCAGTTCTGCTTCATGATGAGGCGTCTTATTTGAATATTCCGGGTGGATAATATCATCATTGAATGAGAGAGAGAGAGAGGGAGA
>NZ_JAACGD010000222.1 GCF_022810445.1 Candidatus Cardinium sp. cBcalN2
CCGCCCACATGTGCCCCTTAGATATGAAGGGTAGAATAGAGAGAGAGAGAGAGAGAGAGAGAGAGAGAGAGAGAGAGAGAGAGAAATAAAAAAATGTTTATGCATATAAATTCACACCTTCCATACAGTATACATTTTAATTTGTATACTCGTACTGAAGATTTTTCGAAAATATTTCCAAAACGTAATGGTGAATGGAGTTAGTTTTCTCATCATCATGGTGATTGCAATGAGTGCATTTGCGTTCAAAGATTTTGGACTATTTTCCAAGGGAAATAAGGGAAACACTGGTGGTAAAGGTGATATGGGAGCAGGAAGTATCATGATGATGGGTGGCGGCGATGGATGGTCATCACCATCACCGAGTGATGATGGGGGCAGTCAATGTAAGTGATATGTGATCAAATGGTGATGTGATAATCGATGAGGGTTTTTCATATGCCAGATAATCTTCAATGTTTTGTCTGTTACTTTTTGTTGCTCCTCCTCTTCTTCTTCTTCTTCTTCTTCTTCTTTTCGTTACAGGTAGTTGCACTTGTAAACCTAAAATTCAAACAAAATACATCGCGGTTGAAGTTCCAAAGATGATTCATGTTCCAGTCCCGCCAGCTCCATTACCTATGCCTAAGCCACCACCAAAAAAGACCCACATAATTAGCATTCAAGAGGTTGAGGTTCCTAGTAAGGGGAGTGGATGGTGGGGATAATTATTGTCATTTTGGAGAGGAAAAAATGTATCATTATGAAACTTGGGTGCGTTCAAAATTTTTGATCTGATAATTAGAAGGATTTCATTGTCATTCGTCTTTGATAGGAAAATTTCCCATGATTGATACATCATGATAATGAGGATCCATATCGGAGTGAATTTTCCATGAAATTCGAAGGATATCAATCTATTCACACGACCGTTAACAATTCATCAGCAATTATCATGTTGATCTTATACTTATTAATTCAACTTAACAAAATTACTCGAAAATTATCGAATATTGGTTGGGTCCAGTATGGAAAGTATATCAACCTTGACTTATTTAAATCAATAAATGAACTCAAAAAAAGGTTTGATGAGTTTCGTAAGTATCTGGGAAAAAAATCTGGACTGATTGTTCAAGTTAAATGTGCAA